>NZ_JBAUSA010000852.1:0-1695 GCF_049581465.1 Caballeronia sp.
CGGCGCCATCCCGACCCTTGCCGCGCGCACGCTCGCCCGCGCTATTGAGGCCCACATTAATCAGCGCCTGTTGGACTATGGATTCTTTAAAACTTGAACTCAAAAAACTTCTGATCGAGGCCCTCGATCTGGAAGACCTGACGCCGGCTGACATTGACGACAATGCGCCGCTGTTCGACACCGACGGTATCGGCCTGGATTCGATCGATGCCCTCGAAATAGGGATTGTGTTGCGCAACCATTACCATCTTTCGCTGGCCGCGAACGACGAACGCACGCGCGACCATTTTCGTTCTATCGAGACGCTCGCGGCGTTGATCGCCAGTCAGGGCACCCAGGAAAAAGTAGCAAGCATGCCGAATGAATTAGAACAAAAAGGAGCGTGAATCTTGACTGAGGAAGAAATTATCGAGCGTATCCAGGCTATCTTCAAAGACAACTTTGGGATTGATCCAGCACGCGTTACGCCAGAGGCCAACCTGTACGAGGATCTCGATCTCGACAGCATCGACGCGGTCGATCTCGCGATCAAGCTCCAGGAGATGACGGGCCGGCGCATCAAGCCGGAAGAGTTCAAGACGGTCCGGACTGTCGGCGACGTGATCGGCGCGGTCGAGTCGCTATTGGCGGCGCAGGGGTGATGCAGGCGGGGGATACGCGGGTGCGCGAAACCGCCGACGCGCACGACCATCGCGCGCCGGGTATCGCACGCGGCGTACTTCAGGTCACGTTGGCGCTCGCGTATCCGGCAACGGTGCTCAGCGCGTGGCTCTGGGACGAGCCGCGATATATCGGCGCGATGTTGCTTGGCCTGCTATGGCTGCAACGCTGGAAAGGGCGAGGCATGGTCGCGATGTCGCTGCGCCGGCTTACACGTATTGACTGGTGCGTGGCGGGTCTGTTGAGTTGCATGTCCACAGGAATCGTGGTGACTGGCAGTGAGCTGTTGCTGCATCTCTATCCGTCGCTCGTGAATCTTGGCTTGCTGGTCGCGTTCGGCGCGACGCTTGTGCGCGGACCTTCGATGATCGAAAAATTTGCCCGCTTGAGCAAGCCGGATCTTGACGCGCACGCCGGGCGCTACACGCGACGGGTGACTCACGTGTGGTGCGCGTTTTTCGCGCTTAACTGCGCGTTCTCGGCCTATACGGCGCTTGCGTGGACCCGCGCCGCCTGGTCGTTGTACAACGGCGGGATTGCCTACGGCCTGATTGGCGCGTTGCTTCTCGGCGAATTCGCGTGGCGTTACGTGGTCGTGCATCCACGGGCTGCTAAGTCGGCGGCATCGGCCACACCGGCACATTCGGAGACAGCATGATCGCGCTTCATGATCTGTTGCTCGATACACGCGATGGCGCTGTGCCTGTATGTGTCGATGGCGCCGTCATCATCGATTTCGGCACCTTCCGTGAGCGCGTACTGTCCCTTGCTTCGGCTCTGCGCTTGCAGTCGGCGCGGCGCTACGCGTTATGCATCGATGACCCGTTCGACTTTGCTTGCGCGCTCTTTGCGCTGTTCGCTTGCGGCAAGGAGCCCGTGGTGCCGGCTAATACCGCGCCTGGATACCTCGCCGATTTGGCCGACGCCTGCGACGCCGCGTTGACCGGCGCCGACATTGACGCGCTGTTGTCTAGTGGTTTGAATGATGTATCGCCCCCGGTTGCACCTGCGATCGATCCAGACGCGCCGCTCACG
>NZ_JBAUSA010000853.1:0-1800 GCF_049581465.1 Caballeronia sp.
GCGAAGGCGCGTGCGCGTTGTTGTTTTGCCCGGATAACCTGTGCACGCCGCAACACGGTCCCGCCGCGATGCGGGCCTTTCGGCCAATGATCTCCAATGTCGAGGCGCTGAAGGCGGATGTTCCGCAGTTGCTGTTGGCGCAGTCAACGCCAGACGCGCCTATCGATGTCTGGCACAGCGGCCTGGAGGGAAATGCACAAGGCATTGTCTTGACAGCCCTGAGCGTCGCAAAAGGCGGTATGGCTGCGAGCGAACGAGACATGCAACAAAACAGGCTCGACGAACCGCTCGGCATCGCGGGGCCCGTCAGTAGCTGGATCGCAATGAGCCTGGCCATTCACGCGTGTTCTCGTCGTGGCCGCGCGCAGCTTGTCGTTTCAGCGAGCACCGGAAAATCGATGGTCATCTTTATGCTTAGCGAACTTAGCGTGGTTTGACGTGAAGAAATTTATACACCTGGGTCCTATCCTGCTCCTTGTCGCGGCGCTGCTCGCGCTTGGGGAAATCCTCTATTTCACGATCGATCACACGGCAATATACCGTTGGGCCGACGCGAACCGCATTGTTCTCGCCTCACTGGCTGGCGTGCTTTTGGCGCTGGCTTTTTGGGTATATCCGAAGCGGGAATCGATCGAAAAAGAGGTCGAAAGTCTGATTGTTCGCGAGCAGTTGGCGCCTGTTTCGCAGGCCGGCGCTGACGTGCTGCGCAACCAGTCTGGGATCGGATCTGCTAGGGTCGACAGGGATGCGCTGGCTTCAACTCTTCGATCTGAAGGCGGGATTGGGTGGCGCTATCGTCGACCTTTTTTCCTGCTTGTGGGAGCGGCACCAACAATCGACCGGTTCCTGCCCGATTTGGTGGGGCGCAACTGGTTGGTCAGCGATGACGCGGTATTGCTGTCGAGCAAGAGTGGTTCCGATGGCCGGCCCGACGAACATTGGCTCAGACAGATATATGCGTTTCGTCGCCGTCGTCCGATCGATGCAGTCGTTCTTGTACTCGATGAAATCGATAACCTATCACCGCAGCGCCGCGGCACTAACGCTCTCGACGTGAATCTTTCACGTATCGCCGATTTATTGCATTGGTCTGCGCCAGTGTACGTGCTCGATGTCGCTAAAACGGATGCCTTCAACAACGGGCGCACAGCCGTACTCGGTTGTGAATTCGCGCCCGACGCCAACGAGCGGGCGGTCGAATCGACTTTGCTTGAATTGCGCAGCCGTATCGGGCATATTAGCATCGGGCAACTGATTCGAAACGGTAAAGATCGGTACTCCGCGCAGTTGTCGCAGCGACTCGATTCGCGTAGTGCGCCGCTCGCCGCGTTGATCGCATCGTTAGCAAATCGCAAAGCGCGCCATCAGTCGGTGAGCGCCGCATTCTTCGCGCCGTTTCCGCTTGACGTTGATGCAGGCGCAGTTGCTGATCCCACCGCGCTCACCGCCGCCGATCTGCCGCTATGGAACCACCTCGCCACAATCGCCCGCAAGCAACGCGGCACGCGCATGGGCTGGCATCCCGTCACGGTGTTTTCCACCATCGCCCTGAGCGTCATCGGCATATGGACCGCAGGCATGCTGATCTCCGGCATGACCAACGGCCTCAGCTTGTCCGAAGTCCGGCAGACGATTCAAACACTCAAGACCGCGCCCGATCCCGCTGCACATCTGCAAGCCTCGCTCACGCTGCAACAGCAGATCGGTCGATACGAAGATCGCGTCGCGCATCAGCCACCGGTATGGAGCCGCTTCGGCTTGAATCAGGACAAAGCGATCCTTGCTGCGCTATGGCCGCCC
>NZ_JBAUSA010000854.1:0-5343 GCF_049581465.1 Caballeronia sp.
GAGATTAGATACTTCACGATGACTTACCTCCGAAGTTTGTTTTTGCACGGCGATAAACAAATTTCGTTTAGGGTCGTTAAACATATTCTAGTAAATCGTTGATGCGGGTAAACACCCGAAACGGTGATTTAATTCTGCTTGATTCGAACGGGATTGGGCGAATGAGTGCCTCCGGTCTGACCTGTGGTTAGTGGCTGACTGACCCAACTGATGCGCCGCCAATCGGCACGCGAGTGTCGGTCCCATTCAATCGATAATGGGTAACCAAACCTCGTCACTGCCATTCGGCTGTTTGCGGCGCCCTTGATGCAATTGCCTTGCCGCTCATGTAAACCCTCAGTCGTAAATGCTTGACACAAAAAAAGCGTCCCGATAATCTGAATTCAGAATCTTGAATATTAGAAATAAGGCGTGAACTGCGTTTTGTCGCCGCGCCGGTACGTGACTACCTCTCTCGATAGAGAAAAACTAATGTCTCTTGTACGACAGTCAATCGTTGACCTACCTGATTCACCCATTATTGAAGTGTGGCGTCTTGGTATTGGCCGTCCCGATGTCATCGGCTTGTGGGCTGGTGAAAGCGATTTGCCGACTCCGCAGGCATTCTGTAATGCGGCCAGTCGGGCGCTAGCCGAAGGCAAGACGTTCTATTCCCAGAACCGCGGCATTCCCGAGTTGCGCCAAGCCATCCGCGCCTACTACGCTCGGCTTTCCGGCCTCGCGATCGCCGATGAGCGCGTGGCCGTTACCTCTTCGGGTATGAATGCGGTGATGCTGATCGCCCAGGCCATCGTGAATCCTGGCGACAACATCGTATGCGTCACCCCGTCCTGGCCCAATATCCTGCGGGCAGCACGCATTACTGGTGCGGACGTGCGCACCGTGTCGTTGCAACACGGAGACGATGGCTGGCACCTGGACCTAGAAGAACTTTTCGCCGCATGCGATGCCCGCACCAAGGCCGTTTACTACGCATCGCCGGGCAACCCGACTGGCTGGATGCTTGAACGCGACCAGCAGCAGCGCCTGCTGGCATTCGCTCGTGAACGCGGAATTGCGATCATCGCGGACGAGGTGTATCAGCGGATCGTATATGACCGCCCCTATGCGACGTCGCTTGCCGAACTTGCAACACCCCAAGATCCGGTCTTCGTCGTGAACAGCTTCTCCAAAGCTTGGGCGATGACGGGTTGGCGGATGGGGTGGATGATCTACCCGGAAACCTTTCTCGACACCTTTGAGAAGCTTATTCAGTTCAACACCAGTGGCGGCCAGGCTTTCTTGCAAGAAGGCGCAGTTGTCGCGCTGAACGAGGGCGAGTCTTTTGTTCAGTCGTTCGTGGAGCGGTGCCGGGGCGGCCGAGAGATTGTGCTTGACCGGCTACATTCAATGCCAGGCGTGAACATCGTGCCCAACCATGCATCGTTCTACACCATGTTCAGCATTGAAGGCGTCACCGATACACTCGATTTCTGCAAGCGCGCGGTCCTTGATGCGGGTGTCGGCCTGGCGCCGGGCATTGCATTTGGCGACGATGCCGCGCAGCAGATCCGGCTTTGCTATGCGCGTAGCGATGCCAGTCTCATGACGGCGATGGACCGACTGGAGACGTTCGTCGCGCAGCGACGTCGAAGCCAGTTTTAGGTCAACGTAGCTCGCCTCAGAGAGGGTCTGGGTGTCTCTGACATCCTTCACGGCTTTGCGAGCTCGATCGCCAGACGCTTGGCCTTCGCTCTGACGAGTCGCGCGTCTTGCCTGCGCTCTACCTTGTGCACCGGATGACTCACGGATTGGTCGGGTCAAGGTCTGACCAATCGGACGAAAGTAAGCCGTTTTACAAAAAGCCTGCTCCCGAAATTTTGAGCAAAAAAACTGAATTCAGAAGTAGGAATATGCAAGCGCAACAAACACCGACTGATCATCCAAAAGGACAGACAGTGGAACGAACTTCTGCAACGTCAAGAGAATCAGGGCTTGAGAAGGTGCTCAGTGAACGGCAAATCGCCATGATTGGGATCGGTGGCGCTATTGGCACCGGTCTTTTCATGGGCAGCGGCATCGCCATCGGTTATGCCGGGCCGGCCGTTTTGATCAGTTATGCGATTGCTGCGGTGATTGCCGTGATCATGGTGTTCAGCCTCGCGGAAATGGCGGTCGCGCATCCGTCTGCGGGGTCGTTCGGCACCTATGCCGAGATGTATTTGAATCGCTGGTCGGGCTTCGTCGTGCGCTACACCTATTGCATCATCGAGATTGTGGCGGTCGGTGGCGAAGCGGTGGCCGTCGGCGTCTACATGAGTTTCTGGTTTCCGAGCATTCCTGTGTGGATATGGTCACTGGGTTTCGGTGCAATCCTGGTGTACGTCAATTGCCGCTCGGTCAACAACTTCGGATCGTTTGAGTACTGGTTCTCGCTGATCAAGGTGATCGCCATTATCCTGTTCATCATCTTCGGGTTGGGTGCCATCTTCGGACTTGGCACCCATGCGGGGCCGGTTGGCATACACAACCTCGTTGGCTTGCCTGGCGGTTTTATGCCGCATGGTTTCAGCGGGGTCTGGATGGGCGTGCTGATTGCGATCTTTTCGTTCTACGGCGTGGAAGTGGTGGCGGTCACCTCGGGCGAGGCAAAAGATCCAACACGTGCGGTGCCGCTCGCGCTCCGCTCAATGGTGTTGCGCCTGAGCCTGTTCTACATACTGGCGCTCGGAATCATGATGACCTACCTGCCATGGACCGAGGCAGGTGCAAAGGTGGTCCAGCAGAGTCCGTTTGTTCGTGTGTTTGCTCACGCCGGAATATGGCATGCCGCGGGCATCATGAATTTCGTGGTGATCACAGCCGCGTTGTCCAGCATGAACACCAACCTGTACCTGTCGTCACGCATGCTGTTTTCACTGGCCCGCGCCGGGCTTGCGCCCAGTTGGTTCGGCAAGCTGACGGCAAAAGGCACGCCGGTTGTCGCTACGCTGATCTCCAGCGCCGGAGTGGCTGTCGCCGCGTTGATCTCAGTCTTCAGCCCGCTTGCCTATAACTATCTGTTCGGTATCGCGTTGTTCGGCGGGATCATGGTCTGGATGTTCATCCTCGTCACTCACTTGCGTTTTCGCCAGGCGTGGCAGGGACGTTCATTACCGGTCCGCATGCCGTTCTTCCCGTATGCACAGATCCTCGGGCTGGTATTGCTGGGCGCGATCCTGATCACCATGGGTCTCGATACCTCGTTTTGGGACATCTCGTGGATCGTCGGCGTGCCCTGGCTGGTTGGGATCTCGATTCTTTATTTCGTCTACCGCAAGCGTTTCGCGACGCTGGCTGCAGCCTGACATCGCAGCAGTCCGGGCACAACTCCTTAACTAGTCAAGCGCGCTGAAGGTGCCCATGAGGCGATCCTTCAGCGTATCTGGCCGCGCGTAGTGGCCACCGAAAGGACAGTAACGAATGACATACCCCAAAGATAACTACGACGGCTGGCTGATGTATCACTCAGTCGGTCTTTTCCCCGATCACGAAACGGTGGTCGGCGCGGCATTGGCCGACTACAACCGGCAGTGGTGCCGGCGCGAGAGCCCACGGTGGGACTACGGACTGCAAGCACGCGACAAGATGCTGGGGCTTTGGTCAAGGTTAGTCGGCTGCGAACCCGCCAACGCGTTCGCGAGCGAAAACGTGACAGAAGCGTTCGGCCGCTTTGTGTCCGCGCTGGGGCCGGCGCGACTGCGCGGCAAGAAGGTGCTGATCGCCGCGGACTGTTTTCCAAGCCTCCACTTTCTGCTTAGTGGCCTTGCCGAGCGCATTGGTTTTCATCTCGTTACGGTGCCGCTGGCGGCCGACGCCTCGTACGTCACCGACGACGCGTTCATCGAGCATTGGGACAATCAGGTCGCCTTGGCGATCATCACCTGGGTTACGTCGACCGCTTCGAAGCGCGCCGATCTGGATCGTCTGGCCGAGCATGGCCGAGCCCGGCAAAGCCTGATTGCCGTTGACATCACCCAAGCGGCTGGCGTACTGGATTTCAATGTCAGCGCGCCGCGCGTGGACTTCGTCGCAAGCACCGCACTAAAGTGGCTGTGCGGTGCCCCGGGCACGGGTCTGGCGTACATCGCGCCGCATTTGCTCGATGAGGGCCTGGCTCCGCTTTTCCAGGGCTGGTTCAGTCAGCCTGACCCGTTCAACTGGGATATCACGCGCTTTTCGCTGGCGACCGAAGCACGGCGCTTCGACAACGGTACGCCGTCCTTTCTACCGTTCATTGCGTCTACCCCCGGACTGGAGTGGTTACTTGCGCAGCCACGCGGCTCGGTCCGCGCGCACAACCTGATGCTGTCCCATCGCCTGGTCCAGGTCGTCGATAACGTCGGCTTCGAGTTGTCGTCGCCACGCGCTGATGATCAGCGTGGCGGCAGTGTCATGGCAAGGCTGCCAGAGGGCCTGGAGGCCGACGCGGTCGTCCGCGAATTGAGGCTGCACGGTTTCGAAGTCGATTCACGCGGCCGCACGCTACGCTTTTCGCCGGGGCCGCTGACCACGGCCGCGGCGCTGGATCGATTGGAACCGGTCCTGCAGAAACTCAGCCGCTGATTCGTAAAAGCCGTGCAGCCACAACTGGCCAATCGGCATGTACTAGCAATGACGTGTTTCTTACTTGGAAAGTTCATGAAAAAAATAATCGCCGCAATCGTTCCGGGCCTGCTTTCGTTCGGACACGCCTATGCGCAATCGAGCGTGACGCTTTACGGGGTGGTAGATACAAGCGTGCTCTATCAGAACCATGCAAACCCCAGCGGCGGTCACTTGATACAAATGACCGACGGTGCCGTCAATGCAAGCCGTTTCGGCTTCAAGGGTAATGAAGATCTGGGTGGTGGTTTGAGCACTATATTTGACCTTGAGGGTGGTTTTCAGCCGGAAAGCGGCGCCCTCGATTCGGCCAACACGATGTTCAACCGTCACGCGTATGTCGGGTTGCAGGGTAACTGGGGTGCGGTCACTTTGGGCCGGCAAGACACGCTGTTCTTCACGACCCTGGCCAACTACGACCCGTTGACAGTGGGCAACTACTACAACAACTCCTGGTATTTTTACCAGTCCGATGCCCGCTATAGCAACATGGTGAAGTATGAAGGCACGTTTCACGGCTTATATGTTGGGGCGAGCTATGGTCTTGGCGGCCAGCCCGGCAGTATCTCCGCCGGTTCGCAGGCGGCAATCTCGCTCAGTTATACGACCGGCCCGTTCTCAGTTGGCGGCGTATTCAGCCAGACGCACGCGCTCAACAATAAGACGCAAAACATCGGTGGACTCGCCGCGTCATACACGATCGGTCCGACTACGCTGTAC
>NZ_JBAUSA010000855.1:0-18494 GCF_049581465.1 Caballeronia sp.
CGCAAAGAAACGAAGCAAAGAAACGCGTTCAAACTGCGAATACCTAAGGGTCGTCGTCGCTCATTTCAGGTTTTGGGCACGAACGTAGCGCGGCCCCGCAACCTCAACCCGCAGTTGAACACCCACCTCAAGCACCAACGGCGCGCACACGCTTCGCCCCAACGGCCCTAACCCTGCTAGCGCCAGCGGCAATCCGTTCGGTCAACGGCAGTTCGGTGTCGCGGGCAACAATGCGTCGCGCTCGAGGGCAAACCATTCGGTTTTGCGTTTGTCGGTTTGGGTCGGACGGAGGTGCAAAGCGCGAAGCAGAAGTGGCGAGTGCCGACCGCAGGCGTCGTGATGCGAGAACACGAATAACGACTGACCCACATACGGCGTGCGAGGCGAAGCGTGCGCACGCCGTTGGTGCTTGAGGGCGGGTTTCAAGCGCGGATTGGGGTTACGGGGCGATGCTACGTTCGTGCCAAAAGCCGGAAATGTGCACCGACGACACTTAGGTATTCGCGGTTTGAACGCGTTTCTTTGCTTCGTTTCTTTGCGCGCGTTTGCAAAGAAATGAAGTCCCGCCCCGGATAGGGGCTAACAGAAATAAGCAAGAAAATCCGACTTAAGCAGAACGACCACGCGAGCAGTAGGACTCAATGCTAACCCCACACTCGCCGCCAGCAGCACCGCCCAAGACCTAACCCCACACTCTCCCCGAGCAGAACCCCCCAAACCGCCGCCCGCAGGCCCCTTCGTTAGTGCGAATTGACCGCTCCTCGCGGGCCTTCTAACATGCCGAACGGCTCACTTTCCAGCGGACACTCGATGGCCTTCATCTTCTACCTCACCCACATCCATCTCGGCTTCGACGCACTAGCCAACCTCGACAGCGAATGCGAGCACATCGGCATCAAGCGGCCGCTGATCATCACCGACAAAGGCGTCGTGGCCGCCGGACTGGCCGGCCGCGCGATCAATGCGCTTAAGGCGAGCGCTCGTCCCATTCCGGTCTTCGACGAGACCCCGTCGAACCCGACCGAAGCCATGGTGCTGAAAGCCGCCGCGCTGTACAAAAGCGAAGGGTGCGACGGACTGATCGCGGTGGGCGGCGGCTCATCGATCGATCTCGCGAAGGGCGTCGCGATCGCCGCCACCCATCCGGGCGCGCTCACGGAATACGCGACCATCGAGGGCGGCAGCAACAAGATCACCTCGCAAGCCGCACCGCTGATCGCCGTGCCGACTACGGCGGGCACCGGCAGCGAAGTAGCACGCGGCGCGATCATCATTCTCGACGACGGCCGCAAGCTCGGCTTTCATTCCTGGCACCTGTTGCCGAAGTCGGCCATCTGCGATCCCGAGTTGACGTTCGGCCTGCCGCCCATGCTCACCGCGGCGACCGGGATGGATGCAATCGCGCATTGCATCGAAACATTTCTCGCGCCAGCGTTCAATCCTCCCGCCGACGGCATCGCGCTCGATGGTCTCGAACGCGCGTGGGCGCACATCGAAAGGGCAACTCACGACGGCCAGGATCGCGACGCAAGGCTGAACATGATGAGCGCGTCGATGCAGGGTGGCATGGCGTTTCAAAAGGGCCTGGGCTGCGTGCATTCGCTGTCGCACCCCATGGGCGGTCTCGTGGTGAACGGCCGCACAGGCCTGCATCACGGCACGCTGAACGCGGTCGTGTTGCCCGCCGTTCTGCGCTTCAACGAAAGCGCGCCAAGCGTGGTCCAGGACCAGCGTTTTGCGCGCATGCGCCGCGTAATGAACCTCCCCGCTGGCGCCGATATTGCTCAAGCCGTTCACGATCTGACCGAACGCCTCGGCTTGCCCACGCATCTCTCGCAAATGGGCGTGGAGACCAGCATGTTCGACAAGGTAATCAAGGGCGCACTCGCCGATCACTGCCACAAGACGAATCCGCGCGAGGCGAGCGCGGACGATTATCGGCGCATGCTGCAGGAGTCGTTCTAAGTGACTCGGCCGGTTCCCTCGACCCGCGCGGATTTTCCGCATTTCCTGTCGATCAACACGCGCTGGTCCGATAACGATCTCTACGGCCACGTGAATAACGTGGTGTATTACAGCTACTTCGATACCGTGGTGAACGACTATCTGATTCGCCACGGCGCACTCGATCTAGAGGCGGGAAAAACGATCGGACTGGTCGTCGAGACGCATTGCAGCTACTTTGCTTCACTCGCGTTTCCTCAACGTATCGACGCGGGCTTGCGCGTCACGCGACTCGGCACGACCAGCGTGCGCTATGAAGTGGGCATCTTTGGCGAGGGTTCCACGGAAGCCGCCGCGCAAGGGGACTTCGTCCATGTCTATGTGGATCGTGAAACGCGCCGCCCGGTGCCACTGCCGGAAGTACTGGTCGCCGCGTTGAAACCGCTCGCGAACGGGTAGGCCGGCGCACGTGGCGTCATTCCTCCAGTGGTTCGCGATCAACCTTTTGAACGGAGTCAGCGTCGGCTTGCTGCTGTTCATGCTGTCGGCGGGACTGACGCTCATTTTCAGCATGTTAGGTGTGCTCAATTTTGCTCACGCAAGCTTCTATATGCTCGGCGCATATGTTAGCTATGCGCTTGCGGCGCATGGCGGCTTCTGGTTTGCGTTGCTTGCGTCGCCAGTCATAGTGGGCATGCTGGGCGCCTTGTTCGAGCGCTTCTTGCTGCGCCGGATCAAGTTGCGCGGGGCGCTCGCCGAATTGTTGCTGACGTTCGGCACGGCCTATTTGCTGGCCGAAGCGGTGAAGCTCGTGTGGGGTCTTGCGCCGCTCAATGCTGTCATTCCAGCTTCGCTCGACGGCACACTTTTCACCCTCTATGGCGCCGCTTTTCCGCGCTATCGCGCCTTCATGATGGGCATTTCGATCGCGATGCTGCTCGTTCTTTGGGCCGTCTTGCGCATATCGCGGACAGGGCTAGTGGTGCGTGCCGCGCTTACTCATTCGGTTACCGTCGAGACGCTCGGGCACAACGTTGCGCAGGTCTTTACACTCGTCTTCGGCGTCGGCACGGCGCTCGCCGCGATGGCCGGCGTGATCGGCGCACCCTTGTTCGTGATCGAACCGGCGATGGCCGATAACATCGGCCCAATCGTGTTTGTCGTGGTGGTCGTGGGCGGGATGGGATCGCTCGGTGGCGCGCTCGTGGCGTCGTTGCTGATTGGAGTCCTGCAGACATTCGCGGTCGGCAGCACGCTGTCTCTTGGTCGCCTCGCGGCGTTCGCCGGCGGGCAATTGCCGCCTGCATGGTCAGCATTGAGCGTTACGCAAGTCGCGCCGGTTTTGCCGTACGTGGTGCTGGTCGCGATGCTTGCCTTACGGCCGCGCGGACTCTTCGGGCAGCGCGCGGACGATGAATAGCGCCTCCGTACGCCGGACCCTTCCGTGGCTGCTGCTGATCGCCGGTCTCGCGCTGCCGCCTTTCATCGGCTCGCAAAGCTGGTTGCTTGCGTACCTGGCGCAAACCGCAACGCTGATCGTCTTCGCGCTCTCGTTCAACCTCCTGCTGGGCGAGACCGGCTTGCTCTCGTTCGGCCATGCCGCTTATGCCGGTCTCGGGGCGTTCGCTGCGGCGCAAATCTTCAGTCGATATTCCATCCCAGTGCCTCTATTGCCGTTGATCGGAGGGCTATCGGCGGCGTTGGCCGGTGTCGTATTCGGTTTCTTTTCGACACGCCGCGCAGGCACCACGTTCGCGATGATCACGTTGGGCATCGGCGAGCTGGTTGCTGCGGGCGTGTGGCTCGCGCCGGGATGGTTCGGCGGCGAGGGAGGTGTATCGATAGACCGGGCGAGCGGACCTTCCTTCATGAGCTTTAACTTCGGACCGGGGACACACGCCTATGCGCTGATCGCCGGATGGTGCGTGCTCGCGTGCGTTGCCATGTTCGCTTTCACGCGGATGCCCTTCGTGCGCGTGGCGAATGCCGTGCGCGACAACCCGGCGCGCGCCGCTGCAATCGGCTTCGATCCGCGGCACGTGCGCTACGTCATGGTGATCGTAGCGGCGTTCTTTGCGGGCGTCGCGGGCGTGCTCGGACTGATCAACGTGGAACTGGCATCGGCGGAGGGAGTAGGACTTGCGCGCTCGGCAAGCGTGTTGATCGCGGTTGTAATCGGCGGGACGGCAGAGTTTTTTGGACCGGTCGTGGGCGCGGTCGTGCTGACATTTTTCAGCGTCGTGGTGTCGAGTGTGTCGGCGGCATGGGTGGCCTATCTAGGCCTGTTTTTCGTGTGGGTCGTGGTGGTCGCGCCCCACGGGCTCGCAAGGTTCGTGGCTTGCCGATGGCGCGATGGCTTCCTGATTGGAGCCGCGATGGCCTGGATTGCGGCCGTCGTTGTCATCATGGAACTGGCCTATGCGCTGCAATTCGACCCGCATAACGACGGCCTCGCTCACGTCTTCGGTTTCGCGCTTGATGGTCGTCGCGCCGCTCCCTGGTGCCTCACTGTCGCGTGTTGTCTCGTCGCACTCATGTTCACGCGCCGCGCCCGGTTCCCACGATGACCGCCGCCCTCGAACTAAAGCAAATCACCAAGCGCTTCCACGCGACCGAGGTGCTGCGCGGTGTCGATCTCGCGATACAGCAGGGCGAACGTCACGCATTGATCGGCCCGAACGGCGCGGGCAAGTCGACGTTGTTTGATCTCATCGCGGGGCGCACGAAGCCCACGAGTGGTCGCGTCGTGCTGAACAATCGCGATATCACGGGGATGCCGTCTCATCGGCTCGGCAAGAACGGCCTCGCGCGAAGCTTCCAGTCGACCAGCGTGTTTGCCGGACTGACGGTGAGTGACAACATCCGGTGCGCAGTGCTCGGTTCGCCCAAGGCTTCGTGGCTGGACCGCTGGTTACCTTCGTCCGCAATCGAGCGGGAAACAGATCGCCTCATCGAGGCGACGGGTTTGCTCAAGCGTCGTGACGAACTCGCCGCCAGCCTGAGTTATGCGGAACAACGCGCGCTTGATCTTGGCATCGCGCTCGCCACCGGTGCCGATGTGCTGTTGCTCGACGAACCCACTGCGGGCATGAATCGCGCCGAAGCGAAACGCGCCCTGGACTTGATCCGCGAGACCACGCGCGGGGCGACTTTGCTGATTGTCGAGCATGACATGCAAGCCGTTTTTGCCCTTGCGGACCGCATTTCGGTCCTTGTACAAGGGCGCATGATCGCGACAGGGACGCCGCGGGAAATCCAGGCCAACGCGCTGGTGCGCGACGCTTACCTCGGCAATGCGCCATGACGGCGCTACTAGAAGTCGATCGGTTAAATGCCTGGTACGACGCGAGTCAGGTGCTGCATGGCGTGAGCCTCGCGATCAACGAAGGCGAGATCGTGGCGCTTGCAGGGCGCAATGGTTCGGGGCGCTCGACCCTCGCCAAGGCGCTGATGGGTGTGGTGCGTCGAGAAGGCTCGGTGCGTTTTCGCGGGCAATCGATCATCGCGCTACGACCCCATGTCATTGCGCGATTGGGGATTGGCTACGTGCCCGAGCAACGCGACGTCTTCCCGACGTTGACCGTTCGGGAAAACCTGCTGCTCGGCATGAAATCCCGTATGTCGCGCTTCTCGATCGACGATGCGCAGCGACTCTTTCCCGTCCTGCGCGAACGCGCTTCAGTTAAGGCGGGTGCGCTATCGGGCGGTGAGCAGCAAATGCTCGCCATCGCGCGGACTTTGGTCGGCGACCCGTCGCTCGTGATCGTCGATGAACCGACTGAAGGACTTGCGCCGCAAGTGGTTGCGCAAGTGGCGGCTTGCTTGACCGATCTCACGCAACGCGGCGTAGCAATTTTGCTGATCGAGCAGAGGGCGAGCGTGGTGCGTAAACTGGCGACGCGCGTGGCTGTCATGGGTCACGGCGCAATCGTATTCGACGGTTCGCCCGACGCGCTCGCCGCCGACGACCGCGTGACCAACGAATGGTTGTCGGTAGGCTGAGCTAAGAAGCCTTGCTATCCCGCTCCACGATCCACTCATGCTTCGGATCGTTCTTGAAGTGCCACGTGCGTTTATCGCCGGCCATCACGTTCAGGTAATAGTTGTCATAGCCATACGGCACCACGACCGGATGATAACCACGCGGCACCATGACCACGTCGTGATCTTCCACCGCCATGGTTTCATCTAGATCGCGTTCGTCGGTGTACACCCGCTGGAACGCGAAGCCTTGTGGCGGATTCAACCGGTGATAGTAGGTTTCCTCCAGCGAACTCTCGACCGGCACGTTGTCCTTGTCATGCTTGTGCGGCGGATAGCTCGAAGCATGTCCGCCCGGCGTCCTTACCTCGACCACCAACAATCCCTCGGCCGGCTCGGTTTGCGGAAGAATATCGCAGACGTATCGCGTATTTGCACCTTTCCCGCGTGTGGAGCGGGTCATCTTCGAGGGGTCGATCAAGCGTGGCGGATACTTGCCCGTAGCAGGCGCGCTCGCTACGCCGACCTCGGCATCGCGATCCGCGCGCACGGTGGCCGCGATCTGCGGTGGCAGATAGACGGCATACGGCGCGGCGTCGTCGAACACGCTGTCGCGCGTGCCGAGCTTTTCCCACTTGTGCTCGCCGGCCTCGATCGTCACCGTGCCCGACAACACCACGATGCACACCTCGCGTTTTGCTTCATGCACATGAACCACATCGCCGGCTTCCAGTCGATACGCGGCAAAACCAACGTGCTTCCACAGCGCGGTTTCCGGCGTGACGCGCGCGATCGTCTGGCCTTCGCGCGATGCCTTGACGAGCAAAGTCATGCTGCCTCCCTGATCGAAGCATCGACCAATGTACGCAGGGTCTTGAAGCCCTTTTCCGCGTACTCGTAACTCTGCGCAATCACCGGGTCCTGCTCCGCCTCGACCACGAGCCAGCCGCGATAACCATGCCGCTTCAAACTCGTGATGATCGATGGGAAATCGACTGCGCCATCGCCGGGAACGGTGTACGCGCCATTGATCACGGCATCCAGGAAACTCCAGTTCCGATTGCGCGCCATCTTGATGATTTCCGGCCGCACGTCCTTGCAATGCACATGGCAAACGCGGCCGATATAGCGCTCAAGGATAGTCATCGGATCGCCGCCGGCAAACGTGACGTGGCCCGAGTCGAACAGCAGCCCTACTGCGTCGCCGG
Organism: Caballeronia sp.; assembly: GCF_049581465.1. Taxonomy (GTDB): domain Bacteria; phylum Pseudomonadota; class Gammaproteobacteria; order Burkholderiales; family Burkholderiaceae; genus Caballeronia. The sequence continues at coordinate 7,134 of NZ_JBAUSA010000855.1, forward strand.
TGAGGCTCATCAGCCGATCCACGTCCGCGGGCGTCTCGACGTACGCGCCCATGTGATGGTGGTACGCGACCCGGACGCCGCGTGATAGCGTGTAGGCAGCGAAGGTGTCCAGCCGTCGCGCGTATTCTTCCCAGTGGGCATCGGAGAAAAATCGCGGGCGTTGATAAAGCGGCTTGGGCGCGCCCTGGATCGAGTTCGCAACTTCGCCATAGACCATGACCGTAGCGCCGTTTTTCGCGAGCAAGTCGAGATGCGGACCCACTGCCGCGATCTCGTCCTCCGCGCTGCGCTCGGCTAGCCGCCCGGAATACCAGCCTGACACCAGCGCGAGATCATATTGCGCGAGCAGCGTCTTCAATGCCTGCGGTTCGCGCGGAAACTTGTTGCCCAGTTCAAAGCCCTCATAACCGATTTTTTTCCCTTCGGTCAGCGCCACATGCAACGGCGTTTCGCCGCCGAGAGAGGGCAGGTCGTCGTTCATCCATGACAGCGGATTGATGCCGATTCGTACATCGAACGTGCTCATCGCTTATTCCTTCACGCGCTTCGCGCGTGCTGTGGTTTCGAGTTCATAGTCCGCGCGCGCTGAGCGCACCGCTTCTCGCGACGACACTTCCGGCACGGCGACTTCCCACCACCAGCCACCTTCCTCGGTCGGGTGCGCGGCGTCGGTATCGATACTGATCAAATACGATCGTGTCGATGCCCGCGCGCGTTGCATCGCGATTTCGAGTTCATCGATATTCGCTACATGCTCGGCGCTCGCGCCAAGCGAGCGGGCGTGCATCGCGAAGTCGATCTTCGGGGCGCCTTCCGAACCTTGCCGGCAGTCTTCGATCATGTTGTTGAACGGCGCGCCGCCGCACGCTTGCTGCAAGCGGTTGATGCAGCCGTAGCCGCGATTGTCGAGCAGCACCACTATTATTTTGGCGCCCAGCATGACCGACGTCGCCAGCTCGCTATTCATCATCAGATAGCTGCCGTCGCCGACAATTACAATCACTTCGCGATCCGGCCGCGCGAGCTTGGCCCCCAGTCCGCCCGCGATCTCGTAGCCCATGCACGAATAGCCGTACTCGACGTGATAGCCGCCCGGCGTGCTCGTGCGCCAGAGTTTTTGCAGGTCGGCGGGCAGGGTTCCGGCCGCGCAGACCACCACGTCGTGCGCGAAAGATTGCTCGCTGGAACGCTGCACGGCGCCGATGACATCGGCCTCACGCGGCAAGACGTTGTCCTTCTGCGGCGCGTTGGTGACACGGTCCACATCGCCGCGCCAACTGCTCGCTAGTTCGTGAGCACGCGTCGTCCATTGCGGCGATGCACGCCACTCGCCAAGCACGGCGCTCAACGCGTCGAGGGCGGGGCCGGCATCGGCTTCTATCGATAAAGCCCCTTGTTTCATGGCATCGAATGCGTTTGCATTGATGCCGACGAGACTCGCCGCCGCGAATAAGGTGTTTGATCCCGTCGTGAAATCCTGCAGGCGCGTCCCGACCGCGAGCACGCAATCGGCGTCGTTTGCAAGCTCGTTCGCGGACGATGAACCCGTCACGCCGATACCTCCCAGGTTCAACGGATGATCCCAGGCAAGCGCGCCTTTTCCGGCTTGCGTTTCTGCGACGGGAATGCCGTGGCTTTCCGCGAAAGTGCGTAATGCATCTGTCGCAAGGCCGTACAAGACGCCGCCACCCGACACGAGCAGGGGCTTCTTCGCGTTGCGCAAGGCAGCGGCCGCTTGGGCGATCTCATCGGCGATGGGCGAGGGCGCATGGAACGACACCACGCGCGGCTCGAAGAACGACGCCGGATAGTCGTAGGCCATCGCCTGGACGTCTTGCGGTAACGCGAGCGTCACGGGGCCGCATAGCGCGGCGTCGGTCAGTACACGAATCGCGCGTGGCAAGGCGTTCAGCAACTGCGCCGGATGCACGATGCGGTCGAAATATCGCGAGACCGGTTTTAGCGCATCGTTGGCGGAGATGCCCCCATCGGCGAAATCCTCGACCTGCTGCAAGACCGGATCGGGCGCGCGCGAGACGAACACATCGCCCGGTAGAAGCAAGACCGGCAGGCGATTCACATGCGCGAGCGCCGCCGCCGTCACAAGGTTCGTCGCGCCGGGGCCAATGGACGTCGTCACCGCCATCATGCGGCGTCGAAAGTTTGCCTTCGCATAGGCGATCGCCGAATGCGCCATGGCTTGTTCGTTGTGCGCACGGTACGTCGGCAAGACTTCGCGATGCGCATACAGCGCCTCGCCGACACCCGCGACATTACCATGTCCGAAGATCGCAAAGACGCCGCCGAACAGCGTTTCGCCCGACGGGGTTTGCTGCGCGGCGAGGTATCGGACCAACGCTTGCGCGGTCGTTAAGCGGATAGTTCCACGAGTAGTCCCGTTCATGCTGGTTGCTCCTGCTTAACCGTCTGCGTAGGCCGCTCGGAGCGCGCCGCGCGCCACGCATCAATAAGCGTTTCGAAGGTCCGGCGCACGCGTGCGATCAGTTCTGCATCGTCGATGGAACCTGCCAGCCACGCATGGCTCGGCTCGTGAAAGATGGTCCGTCCCACCGTGAATCCACGACACGTAGCCGAAGCCGCCGCCGCCTTGAAGCCGTCGCATAGTGTGTCCACAGCCGCCGACAGCCCCAGCAACACCACGCCGCGACACGCGGGGTCGCGCTCTGCGATAAGCGCATCGATGGCTTGCCACTGTGGCCCGCTCATCGGTTCGAGCTTCCACCACTCCGGATAGATACCGAGGTTATAGAGCCGCTTTAACGCGCGCAGGGCCGTGTCGTCGGACACCGGCGGACCATTTTTAGGCACGATGACTTCAAGCAGTAACTCGTGCCCGCTCGCCTGGCACGCGTCGTACAAAGTGCGAATCTGCGCTTCCTGTTCGAGCCGCAATTCGTGCGGATGATCGGGATGATAGTGAACCAGGCACTTCGCGACATGCTCGCGCGGCCAGTCGATCAGCGTGGTGCCGATCGAGCGGCCATGATCGAACACGAGGGGCAACGAGCCGGGCAATTCCACGGGACGGCCGATCCACCAGCCGCGTCCCGTCGCCGCATTCAGCGCATCCTGCCCGTAGCGACTGTCGATCAGCACACCGATACGTCCTGTCAGGCCGCGTTCCTTTTCCGTCTGCGCCACGGCTTCCACGAACAGGCCTTTCAACGTCGCGATTCGCGCTTCGTCGGCGCCGGTTTGCTGAGCCAGATCGAAGAACTGGTTGCGATGATCGAACGCAAAGCCCAATACCTCGTCCCACGATTTGCGTGCCGGCGTCACGCGATGCAAGCGCGCAAGCGTGGCGTCGCGATCCGGTCGGAGCATGCGCACGGGATCATCCTTCGCGGCATCGAGGAAATAGGTCAGTTCGGCGGGCGTCGGCATGGCGGGTGCGCAGCCATGCCGGGAGACCACCAGTGCGCCGCATGCGTTGGCTGTGCGCGCACACGCTTCCAGCGGTTCGTCTCTTAGCCAGCCGGCGAGGAAGCCGGACGCGAAGGCGTCCCCAGCGCCGAGCACGTTCAGCACTTCGACTTGTACGCCGCGATGAACCGGAGCGTCATCGATCGATGACGGCACGTCCCCTTCGATAATCGAGCAGCCCATCGGCCCTCGCTTGACGACGAGCGTCGCGCGCGTCACGGCACGCACGGCGCTGAGGCAATCGATCAGATTGTCCTTGCCACCGGCAATGCGAAATTCTTCCTCCGTCCCGATCACCAGGTCGATCAGCGGCAGGATGCCCTGCAAGTGCGCGCTTACGCTCTCATTCGCTATAAAGCGGGTCTCGCCGTCAGCCTTGCCAGTCAATCCCCAGAGCACCGGCCGGTAGTCGATATCCAGCACCGTTCGCACGTCATTGCGGCGCGCGTACTCAAGCGCGCGGCGGCTCGCGCGGTTGACCTGATCGGTCGAGAAATGCGTTCCGGTAATCAGGAGTGCTTTCGACGAAGCGATGAACGCTTCATCGAAATCGTTTTCGTCGATGGCCATGTCGGCGCAATTGTCGCGATAAAACACCAGCGGAAACGTATCGCGATCCTCGATACCCAGCAATACGAGCGCCGTCAGCCGCTCGTGATCCACGCGCACGTGCGAGGTGTCGCACCCTTCGCGCTCCAGTGTTTCGATGAGAAACCGGCCCATGTGATCGTTGCCGACGCGCGAGAGCATCGCGGATCTAAGGCCGAGCCGCGCACACCCGAACGCGATATTCGCCGACGAGCCACCGAGATATTTCGCGAAACTCGACACGTCTTCGAGTCGCGCGCCGACCTGTTGCGCGTAGAGATCTACCGCGAGCCGCCCGAGACACACGATGTCGCGGGTTCGTCCCGAAGCAAAACGCGATTCGGTTGATGAGTGCAATGCCATGTTCGATCCTGTTCGGTAGATGACGAAAAGCGAGAGCGGCGGGGTGGGCCTCTCTCAAGCCGCTTCGCCTTCCAGTTCGTTCATCAGTTGCTGCATTTCGGCGCCACCGGCCATCATGTCGAGCACCTCGTTCTTGGTAATCGTGTCCTTCGTGAACGTGCCCATCGATTTGCCGCGATTGAGCAGCGTGAACGAATCTCCGATGGGATACGCGTGGTGCACGTTGTGCGTGATGAAGATCACCGAGATGCCTTTCGCACGCGCCGTATGAATCAGCTTCAGCACGTTGAAGCTCTGCTTCACGCCGAGCGCGGCCGTGGGCTCATCGAGGATCAGCACGCGCGCACCGAAGTGAATCGCCCGCGCAATCGCAAGGCATTGCTTCTCGCCACCGGACATCGTGCCGATAGGTTGATGCGGGTCGCGCACGTTAATGCCCATTTCCGCGAGTTTGGCTCCCGCGGTCGATGCGCACGTGTCGAGGTCCATCACGTTGACGAACCCGAGCCACTTCTTCTGCGGTTCCCGGCCCATGAAGAAATTGCGTGCAACCGAGAGCAGGGGCACGAGCGCGAGATCCTGGTAAACCGTCGCAATGCCGAGGTCGAGCGCTGCTTTTGGCGAGTCGAAATGCACGGGCTTGCCATCGACGAGATATTCGCCGGAAGAGGGCGTGTGCACGCCCGCGAGCGTCTTGATCAGCGTCGATTTACCCGCGCCGTTGTCGCCGAGCAGGCAATGCACTTCGCCGCGGCGCAGGCGCAGGGTGACGCCGCTCAGGGCGATCACCTTGCCGAAAAACTTGCTCACGTTTTCCAGTGCAAGGATGGTGTCATCGGGCGCAGGCGCGGCGCTCTTGATGGGATCGGACATGATTTCTGCTCCTTGAGCTTATTGAGCCTGCGAAACGCGGCGGCGCACATAGTGATTGAACAGCACGGCGATCAGCAGCATCACGCCGAGGAACACGCGGAACCAGTCGGAAGGCACGCTGGTGTAGCCAATGCCGATCTGCACCACACCAAATATGAGCGCGCCGAAACAAGCACCGACCACCGAGCCATAGCCGCCCGTCAGCAGGGTCCCGCCGATCACCGCGGCGATGATCGCCTCGAATTCCTTTTCGAGTCCCCGGTCCGCGGCCGCCGAACCGATGTCGCACACTTGCAGCACGGCGAAAAGGCACGCACAGAACGCAGTCAGGACAAAGAGCGAGATCTTCACGCGCCGCACAGGCACGCCGACATTCTTGGCCGCCACCGGGTCGCCGCCGACTGCGAAAATCCAGTTGCCGAAACGGGTCTTCGCGAGGACGAACGCGCCAATCGCCGCGAGCACGACCCACCAGATGATCACTTTCGGGATGCCCGGCACGAGCGGCTGGCCGTTGTCGAGCATCTTGAGGATTCCTATCTGGCCGAACCACGCAAATACGCCGTGGAACGCGACGCCCTGGAAGAGGGCTTTCGCAAACCAGTCTTGCGCAGCGATGTCGCCTACGCCCGAAACGATCGTCCGGTCAGCGAACATGATCGACAGGGCCAGCGTGAGGCCGCGCAGGATGAACAGGAAGGCCAGCGTGACGATGAACGAGGGCAACCGGGTCTTCATCACGAGATAGCCGTTCAGCGCGCCGAGCGCCATGGAGCCGGCGAAGGCGAACAGGATCGCGAGTGAGATCGGCCAGTGGAAATAGACGGTGGGAATGGCGACCATCATCCCGGCGAAGCCGATCATGGAGCCGATCGACAGATCGAACTCGCCCGCGATCATCAACAGGCACGCGCCGACAGCGAGGAGGCCCAGGTAAGCGGATACCTGCGACCAGTTCATGATGCCGTCGAGATTGAACATGCCCGAGCCGCCAGCGGCGACCCCGAACACGACGAAAACCAGTACCGCCCCGGAGATCGCCGCGAATTCCGGACGATTCAGAATGTGTCCGAAACGGGATTCGCGACGGATCCGCTCGTCGGCTGTGGCCCCCGGGGTCACAGTGGATGAGCTCGCTGCCGCGGCGTCGTCAGACGGCTTGCGATGTCCCAGGTGAAAGGGTTTTCCGGCTACGCGCATGGTGGCTCCTTCGTCTTTCATTCGCGATAAAGCGCCGGTTCAGGGGTGAACATGCGGATACGCGAGCGATACAGTTGGATGGTGCAGATGACGTGGTGAATTCAATCAATCGGCGAATGCGTTGAGAATGAGTTGATTGATGAGAAGACGGCGGCGCGGCCTGTCACGTCGTGTTGCCGCGCCGCCGCCGGGTTCAGCGGTACTGTCCTGCGTACTTGAGTACCTTGTCGACATTGGCCTTGGTGATGAAGCCAGGGCCGGAGCCGATATTGCGCGGGCCGTAGGAAGGCGCCAGCCCGTAGGTCGAGAGCCGCGCCTGGAACTTCTGGTTCGCCTCAAGGGCCTGGCGGATCTTGACCGGGTCGGTGGTGTGATCCTTCTTCACGATAGCCAGCACGGCGACCGCGATATAGCCCTGCAAGTAGGGTTGCTGGTCGATGGCGAACTGGATCGTGCCATCCTGGATTGCCTTCGCAATGTCGGTGTCAAAGTCGAAGGTCGCGAACCAGATCTTGCCCGCCAGGCCCATCTGTTGAAGTGCCTTGATGGTCGGATCCGCCGAGAGCGGGCCGAGGGCAAGCACGGCCTGGGTGTCCGGGTGATTACGCAGGTAGGCGCTCACCTTCGACTGGACCGTGGTCGGATCCTGGCCTGCGTCCAGCGTGGACGCCTTGAAATCGACGCCGATCGCGTCGGCAAAACCCCGGCAGCGCTCGAATGAAGCTGGGTTGGTCGCGTAGTGGTTGACGCACAGGAACGACTTGATGCCCGCCGCTTTCGCCTTTTCGCCCGCAGCCTTGCCGGCGGTGTATTCAGGCTGTCCCACGTGCATGATCGCGCCGAGTTGGGCGCTTTGCTCCTCGGTGCCCGAGTTGATCGTGACGAGCGGGATGTGCTTCGCCGTGACCTTGGAGATCGAGCCCTTCAGCACATCGAAGTCGGCGATGGTCACGATCACGCCGTCATAGTTGCGTGCCGCAGCCTGTTCGATCAGGCGCGACATGTCGGCGATATCGCCGTTCGGCGGATTGCGGTAATCCGTCTCGACGTTGAAGTCCTCGTCCGCCTGCTTGATGGCGTTCTTGATCGTGTTCCACCACGAATCCGAGTCCGGCGCGTGGCTGATCAGGACAAAGTGGGCATCAGGAGCGGCATGCGCCGCCGTGCTGGCGAGTGCTGCTGCGCTGCACACTGCCACTGCTGCTGCAAGCACGCGTAGTGCGGCCCGACCGTTGCAAAGTCTCATTGTCTCCACCTATCTAGGTTGTTTTTCTGAAAAGAGCGACGGATGCTTTGGCGCTGGCCGGCGTCCGATGCTCACGACCAAGACTAGGTCAAACTTTGTCGTTCTGCAATAGGAAGTTTATCTAATCTGAGTTTGGAAAATTCATTCCATTTGTTCGGCGAGAACTCTATAATCGATTGCATCGAACACCTTTTTGACAGCCACGAGCGTCGCATGCGGGAAGAAATGCAGGATTCCACCACTGAGATCCAGAACGTCGACGAGCTGATGCAGCGGATCACCGAAGCCTTCGATACCTTGCCGCGCCAGCTTAAAAGCGTCGCAACGTACATCGAGCAGCATCGCAGCAACGTGATGATGGATCGCACCAGCGACATTGCGAGCGCGTGCGGCGTTCATCCGTCGGCGGTCGTGCGCTTCGCGCAGCGCTTCGGTTTCTCGGGGTTCTCCGATCTTCAGGCTGTTTTCAAGCAGGCGTACACGGGCCAGAGCGGCTCGCCGCAGAGCTATCAGCAGCGCATCCGCAAGCTCATCGACGACAAGCCCGGGGATTTGTCCAGCGGTTCGGTGGCGCGCGAATTCATCGCGGCGAGTCAACGCGGTCTTGAAGAATTGGAAGCTGGTCTCGACGACGCCCAGTTCCACGCCGCCGTGGACATGCTGCACCAGGCGGACAACATTTATGTCGTCGGCGTGCGGCGTTCGTTTCCAGTGGCGAGCTATATCGTCTACGCGCTGCAGCACACGGCGAAGCGCGTGCATCTGGTATCGGGTTTTGGCGGGATGTATCGCGAACAGGTGCGCAGCGTGAGGAAGGGCGACGTGGTGATCGCCATCAGCTTTGCGCCCTACGGCAAGGAAACGCAGTACTGCGTGCGTGCAGCGCAGCGTCACGGCGCGAAGACGCTCGTGATAACCGATGGTCAGCTTTCACCGCTCGCGCGTCACGCGAGCGCGCATTTGTTCGTGAAGGAGGGCAGCGCATTCGCCTTCCGTTCGCTCACGAGCACGATCTGCCTGTGCCAGGCGCTTTTTATCGCGCTTGCGTATCGGCTGGAACTTAACGTCGAAGAATCGAGGGAGACAGGCGGCTATGACGATTGAAGTGGCGGTTTTTGGAGCGGGACGAATCGGCAAGATCCACGCGGCGAACCTGGCGAAACAGCCGGGCGTGCGCTTGAAATATGTCGTCGATGTCAATGCTGGCGCCGCTGCGGCGCTCGCGGAGCTGCACGGCGCGAAAGTGGCCGATGTAGAAACGGCGCTCGGCGATGCATCGATTGGCGCGACCGTCGTGTGTTCGAGCACGGACACGCACGCCGAACTGATCATGAATTCGGCGGCGCAAAAGAAGCATGTGTTCTGCGAAAAGCCGGTCGATTTGACGCTGGAACGGGCGCGCGCTTGTGCCGATGCCGTCGCGAAGGCCGGCGTGGTGTGCATGATCGGTTTCCAACGACGCTTCGATCCCACGTTTTTTGCGCTTAAGGCGCGCGTGGACGCCGGTGAAATTGGCGAGCCGGAAATGCTGGTTGTGACCAGCCGCGATCCGGGCGCGCCGCCGGTGGAATACATCAAGCATTCGGGCGGCATCTTCAAGGACATGCTGATTCACGATTTCGACATCTTCCGCTGGATGCTTGACGACGAAGCCGACACGTTGCACGCCACTGGAAGCTGTCTTTCCGATCCGGCGATTGCCGAAGCGGGCGACATTGATTCGACGGCAGTCACGATCCGCACGAAACGCGGCCGCTTGTGCCAGATCAACACGGCGCGGCGTGCGGCGTATGGGTACGACCAGCGTTTCGAGTTGCTCGGCAGCGCAGGCATGTTGCAAGCCGGCAATGTGCGGCCGACGGAAGTCACCGCTTACTCGAAGACGGCCGTGTCCAACGACGTGCCGGAAGCGTTTTTCCTTGAGCGTTATCGGGCGGCTTATGCGCTTGAAATTGCTCATTTCTTCGATGCCATCCAGAACGGCAAGCCGGTGCGCACGACAGTCGCCGACGGCCTGAAGGCGCTGGAGCTTGCCGATGCTGCCACGCGCTCGTGGAAGGAAGGAAAAATCATCAAGCTGGGGGCGCAATGAAATCGGCGCTCAAGGTAGGTATTGTCGGGTTGGGGCGGCTTGGCCAGCGTCACGCGGTCAATCTCGCGTGGCACGTGCCGGGGGCGACGCTTAACGCCGCTTGCAGCCCGGTGGCGGCGGAGCGGGATTGGGCTGCGGCCAACCTGCCGGAACTCGCGCTTTACAGCGACTACACGCGGATGCTGGAAGACGCGAGCATCGACGCCGTCTGGCTCGTCACGCCCACGTCGCTGCACGCCGACCAGATCATCGCCGCGCTGCGGGCGGGTAAGCACGTGTTTTGCGAGAAACCGTTGTCGCTTGATCTCGCGCAATGCGACCGCGTGATCGAAGTGAGCGCTCAATATCGGCACCTGCAGGTCATGATTGGTTTCGTGCGGCGCTTCGACCCGAGTTACCGCGACGCCTTCGACAAAATCCAGGAAGGCGCTATCGGCCGGTCGTTCATGGTCCGCTCGCAGACCTGCGATAAAAACGATCCCGATGGTTTTTTCGTCCGCTTCGCGCCGACCTCGGGTGGCTTGTTTCTTGATTGCAGCGTCCACGACATCGACCTGGCGCGCTGGCTGCTCGGCAATCCGCGTGTGACGCGGGTGTTTGCGAGCGGCACGATCGCGATTCACGAAGGCTTGCGCGACTGTGGGGACATTGATAACGGCGTCGCCATTTGCGAGTTCGAAGGTGGGCGAATTGCCGTATTCCAGGCGTCGCGGACGATGGCTCACGGCCACGATACCCAGACGGAAGTGATTGGGACGGCGGGCGCTTTATCGGTGGGACGCAATCCGCGTGCGAACCGCGTGGAAATTTTCGATGCCACCGGGGTGCGTAACGAATGCACGCCGACGTTCTTCGAGCGGTTTGAACACGCGTTCCTGAAAGAAGCGGAAGCGTTCGTGGCGTCGCTGAACGGCGGGCCGCCGACTGGACTTACGCTCGACGATGCACGTGAAGCGACACGCATTGGCATAGCGATGCGCGAATCGCTCACTCGGGGCGAGGCGGTTAATTTTTAGGCACTGGGGTAAAATCGAGACCTTATAAAAGCAGGTTCGAACAAGGCTCAATTCGATGGAAGTGCACAAGGAAGTCGATGCGCGCGGGCTTATGTGTCCGCTGCCCATCTTGCGGGCGAAGAAAGCGCTGTCGGATATGCAGAGTGGCCAGATCCTGAAGGTCCTGGCCACCGATCCGGGGTCGCAGCGCGACTTCGCGGCGTTTTCGAAGCAGACGGGCAATGAACTGGTCGAATCGACCTCGCAGGATAAGGTTTTTACATTCCTCATGAGGCGCCGGTAGGGCGGCTTGGGGGGGGTGGTGGTGGTGCTTGCGGCGAGTGTGGGCTTAGGGCTTGGGCGGTGCTGCTTGCGGCGAGTGTGGGGCTAACATTGAGTCCTTCTGCCAGCGTGGTCGTTCTGCTTAAGTCGGATTTTCTTGCTTATTACTGTTAGCCCCTATCCGGGGCGGGACTTCATTTCTGATATGACTTTCCGTGTCAACCGCTGGTTTGGCGGTTTTCATCTCTTCTGTTCCTACAATTTCCTGAGGGCGGCGT
>NZ_JBAUSA010000856.1:0-2640 GCF_049581465.1 Caballeronia sp.
GTGACAGGCGGCGTTCGCCCCCTTTAGCGCGTGTAGCGGTTGTCCAGACCGTGGAGAGCAAAGCGATCACGGAAAGTCCCATGATGGCTTGATAAGCAAAAACCGGAACATCAGGCGAAGCGAACACGTTCAGCTCGCTACAGATCCATATGATCATCGCCGCCAACAAGGCGATTAGTCCGATCAGCAGTATGTCGAGCCAGAATTTGCGATCCATTTAGAGACTTGTATGAGAGGAGGGGCGATCGGTCGCCCGGACTATGCTTAGCGCCACATGACGCCCACGGTGTATTGCGACCATTTGTGGGCCGCCAAACGATTCTGCGTACTCGCATGCGCATGCAAGCGCGAGCCAATCTGCCGATATGCCAGTGTTTCCAACTGATCGGTCCAAGTCGTGTTCGCCAGAGACTGGCTGCTGCGCCGTGAGCGTGATGCCGATGTTCTTTACGGTTGTTAATAGCACTTGTTGTGCGGTCTTATCAAAGCCTGAATGCCATAAGTGGCGCACGGCATCGGCTCCGCTCTGCCCCCACTGCAATGCGAGCTTTGCGGTGTCTAGCAGCGTTGCAACCGTGCCTTCGCGCGGCCGGTGAAGTTGCGCAACTGACGTAGTCCGGTAGCGTTGGGCCACATCTTCCGGGACCATCAGCATCGCGACCGCGGCTTCCGCGCTTCCGCTTGCAGGAAGACGCGAAACGAGGTCATGCAACTCGACCACAATGAGCAAGGTCGCGTGATCGCGCTCCTTACCTGCAGGCATATCGAGCCACTTTTCGAGCGACATAAGATCCGACGCAACAGGATCGTTGGCAAAGGAAACATCACGCAACCCATACGGTTTCAACGCGAACCGAAAGCGTTCCTCGACGGTGGCCTGAACTGCCGGAGCAGACACATGCAGTTTCACGAGAAGAGGCAAGCCTGCGGGAAGTGACCTGATCTGTTTCTCCACCGATTCGAGCAAGCCGGCGAGTAGATCATCAAGCGTGGCCAATTGACGTTTTGCGTCGTACTCGGCAGGTTTTTCGCCTGACTCAAGAGGTATTGCGTGCAGCCAACGCGCGGTAACCGCTTGTTTGCTCGGCGTCTGCTGAGCTTTTAGTAGGAGTTCTCCGTTCGCTACCGTTGCCGCAGTGTTTTCCTTGTCATCCATTGAAAAGCGGTGACCGAACGCCAGCACCATGATCGGTCGGCTCTCCCTGCGAAATGTCTTGGCCACATCGGCGTCTCGGGCACCGTCCCAGGTCTGGGCATCGCGCTCTTGTCCTGCGTGGATGAGAAAGCGCGTGGCCACAACTACAGCAGCAGTGACGAGAGGAACGCCGATGACCGATATCCAGAATAAAGGCGTTGCCGTTGGGAAGCGCTTGGGCCAGAGTAGCAAGATGACAACCATGCCGGCCATTGCGCACGCAAGGAACACGACGGCCCAGCGCAGCGGCGACGGTCGTTCAGGCAAGGGATCTGCCGAGGGCGGCAATGACGACAGGTTGAGAGCCATGAGGATATGTATGTTGCGGGTTGTAGCGGAAACCCCTACGCGAGCAGCGGGTTGCACGAATTGCGCGCAACGCGGCTTTCTGGCGGGGCATCGGGTTTTAGATAGCTTTCGGGAGACCTGGACAAACCGGAGCACCTAGCCTGCGTGACCGGCTGTCGATTCGCTCGCCGTTAGCCGTTATAGCGATCGTCATGCGGCGCGATTGCCAGTGGCAGTATTCATCCCGTAAAGTCGTCTTGTGCGTTCGATATCCTCTTGCACGATCCGACGTGTCTCGGGGTCAACGCCGGGTGGAGGTAGTGGCGCGACGAAGTCGCCTCCTTGCTCGTAGCTCAGGTCACTTCCTGCTTCCAGCCAGTCGGCGTCTTTTATTAGTTGCCTCCAGAATGGCCTGTCGGCAAAGCTATCGGCACGGCCGATCGGGAGGTCATAGGCAAGCACGCGCTTAGCCAACTCGCCCTGCTGGTAAGTAAAGATTGTGCTGTGATTCGTTGGAATGGCATCGGTCGTGTCCATCTCATGTACGATTTCTTCATAGGACTGACGGTGCGATTTGCTATACGTCTCACCGACAGGCGGTTCGTCGTTGATCGTTTTGCGCTTTTCGTAGATCAATTCTTTGTAGTACGGAAAGTCACTATCCTGTGAAATCTTCTTTCTCCGGGTTGGATCGGTTGGGAGGTCTTCGTTGAAGTCATACATCTTGTAGGATGGCATCGGATTGGGTACCCGTGGGCCATTCACGTAAATCTTCTCGTCCCTGCCGATAGCCGTCATTTCATCGAATAAATTCGCGACCTTCGGCGATGGTGGAATCCATAGCGGCCGCCCATCATCAGGATAACGTGGGGTTCTCGGCCCATCGGCATCTGGTGTACTTCCAACGGAATGAGCGCGCATGAACTGACGCTGGAACAGCACGGGCTTACCTTCTCCATTGTATTTTTCGAAGGGGTTCAACCTGTTTCGCGGCAGTTCGGGATCGGGCAAACGATAGTCCACGCCTTTCCATCCGATGCTCTGCAACGGTGTCGAACCCATTACGCGGTCGTGCGGCGAGCAGTACACAAACACTCGCCCGTGATTGTGGTGATCCTCTTTTCCGGGAACGGGTTCTTCTGTTGCGATTGTCGGCT
>NZ_JBAUSA010000857.1:0-2587 GCF_049581465.1 Caballeronia sp.
CCCTGACAGCGGACAGCTCTGCGCGGAGCCGGGCATGGGCGCCAAGCTGGCGTGCGTGGCCGTGGCGTTCGCGCGATGACTCATTCCATTCAAGAACAACGTGGCCATACACTGCTCGAATTATCGATATCGGTGGCCCTCGGCCTAGTCATCGTCCTGGCGATGATTTCGCTGTATCGCGGCCAGCGAATTTCCTTCGAGCGCGCCGCCGAAACTGCGCGTCTGCACGAAGCCGCAGCCACCGCGCTCGACTTGATTGGCCAGCAGATGCAAATGGCGGGTTTTGTGTCGGCAAGCAATTCACTGACGGGAAACCTGCCCACGCTTTTCGGTTGCACGAAGGGGCGTCCGGTCGGCGCCGACAATGCGCCGTCATGCGAGACGCTGACAAGTCGTTCCGACGGCGTCCTTGTCCGCTACGCAGCCGATACAGTTTCAACGTGGCCGTCTTCGTCGGGTTCCTCAACCGATTGCCTCGGCCAGAACTCGTCGGGTGAGCAGATCACCAACCGCTTCTACGCGAAGGCGAGTTCGTCAACAGTCGAGCCCGAACTGTATTGCGAGGGAAGCGGCAAACCGGGAACGGGACAGCCGCTTGTCGAGGGAATCGAGCGACTCAAGATTGACTACTGGCTGAAGGACGCATCGTTCGCCGTCGACGCCAACGCGATCGCGCGTGATCGCTGGCCGTTGGTCGTCGCCGCCGATCTATGCGTGCTCGTGCGCGGCGAGTTGGGTAGTGCTTCGGTGCGCCCTCGCTACACGGATTGCGACGGTACGTTGGTCATGTCTTCCGACGGGCGTATGCGGCAAGCCTTTTGGCGTCGCATCGCGTTGCGCAATGGACGAAGCGGGGAGTCGTCATGACACAACGAGTCTACTCGCGCGGCACCGCGTTGCCGATCGTACTGCTTATGTCTTCCATGCTCCTCGTCACCGCCGCAGCGTCGTTCGAAATGGCGCTGGTGCGTGCCCGCGCAACCGCTCATTCCGGCGATCGGGTGCTGGCGTTCCACAGCGCCGACAGCGCGTTAAATCGATGCGCACGCGTCGCAATCGAGTCGATGTCCGGGCAAAAGACGCCCTCCGATCCACTCGCTGGAGAACCCGTCCAATGGCGCCTGAAGGCTTCGTTCGAAGGTGCATCGGCGGACTCGATTGTGCCGTTTGCATCGTGGCCCCATGCGGCACGGCCGCCCCAATGCCTGATCGAAGCATGGCCGGCGCTGGTTCAAGGGCAGGCGGGCGCGTTTCTGATCACGGCGCGAGGCTTCGGCCGAACTATGGGCAGCGAGGTCTGGCTGCAACAACAGATCAATATCGTGGAAGGCCACGTGGTGCAGCATTGGCGACGCGTCGTGGCGCGACCGTTTCAGGGGACGTCGCCGTGAGCACCAAGGGATTCACGTTACTGGAACTCATGATTACGCTCGGGGTCGCGGCGATCATTGCCACGTTCGCGATGCCGGCGTACCAGCAACACGTGGCGAAGGGGCATCGACTGGACGCGATCGCGGCGCTTTATCGAGCTGCACAATTTATCGAGAGCGCGCGGACCGTGTCGGGCAGTGAGTCGGCCACCCGGCTTCCAGTCGGCTTAGACCAGGCGCCGGCCCATGGGACGGCGATCTACTTGTTGCGGATGCTCGGCGAATCGGACGCGAACGGTGGCTATTCGATCGAAGCAGAACCGGTGAGCGCCGGCGACGCTTGTGGCGTCTTCTCGCTGGATGCAACGGGCGCGATGTCGAACCGGCTGGCCGAAAAACTGACGCCGCCCAAAGTGGCGGCGTGCTGGAACGGCAAATGAGCGTACGACTCAGCTCAGGCGTGGGGACCGACGGTCTCTTGCGACGCATCCGCCGATGCGTCGGGCGGCGTAGACCTGATCTGTTGCCATACTCTATAAGCTTCCCAGCCCACGAGACCCAATCCGCCCCACTTGAGGATGGGCTTCGCGCTGCGCAGCAGACGCGCGCGGACAGGCTTGGCGAGCAAGAGCGATGTAAGCGAACTCACCACGGGATACTGCTTGAGCAGCAAACCCAATCCCCGGCTGTTGAACCAGCCGCCCAGGCTGCTCAAGCCACTCAGCCGGCTCATGAAGCCCCCGCTACCCGACCCCTTGCGGCCAGTGCGGCGTCCCGGCATCAAGAACTTCAGTACGCTGAAATGCTTCACCGAATAGCGCAGGTACGTGCTCGCCTGCACCACTTCCATCCGCTCGACGTCGGCGCGCGCGATCAGCAGTTCCTTACGCAGCGCGCGCATGTGGGGCGTGCTCAACGAATGCGTGCTCGCTCGCTTGCGAGCTTTGAAGGTGTCGTCTTGGTGACTCATGGCGGGGCGGGCTCTTGGAAAGTCGTCGATGAAAGCGGTCTTATCGTGTCAGTGAAACAGATCCCGATCCTTCTTGAACTCGGCGAGCGTGCCGAAGACCAGCCGGGTGGTGCAAAAGTTCCGATCGGCGATCCAGAGGTCGCCCGGCTCGACTCCGGGCAGAACCTGATCGATCAGGGACCGCCCCTGGGCGTGGGCATCCTCGCACGGGACGACATCGATGACCAGCATGGCGGCCGGGTCGAGG
>NZ_JBAUSA010000858.1:0-4054 GCF_049581465.1 Caballeronia sp.
GCGTGAGTGTCGGCCAGATTGATAGCGCGGTCCTTGCAGCGCTAGGCAATAATCGATCGCTTGAACAAGTCCGCACGCTTGCCAGCGTCGATATCAAGCGGGACGAAAAGGGTTTGCTGGAATTCGCCGCGCGCAACGCATTGCCGCTGGCGCTTTACTCCGCAGACCAGATTGCGACCATGAAAGTCCGTTCATCGCGTCATGTGCGAGCGCTTCTGGGCATCGATGGCGTCTGCGAACCCTGCGCCATGCTGGCATCAAGAAATGGCCGGATCGTGGTGTCGAAGATAGCGCTTGACGGCGTCACCGTCGCGATCGCCGAAGACGGCTTATCCGACACGACAACACTATGACAACGAGGGAAACGAATGAAAACCGATGAAGAGTCGCATCTGCGCATGGCGCAGCGACGCAAGGAAGGACACGAGAAAAAGCAGGCCGCCGCATCGCTTGAAAAGGGCTTGTTGATCGTGAACACCGGGACGGGCAAGGGCAAGACCACGGCCGCGTTCGGCATGGCGGTGCGCGTGCTTGGACACGGCATGCGCCTAGGCGTGGTGCAGTTCATCAAGGGCGCGCTTTATACATCCGAGCGCGATTTCCTCGGCGCAATCGCTAACTGCGATTTCGTCACGATGGGCGACGGCTATACCTGGGACACGCAGAATCGCGATGCCGACATCGCGACTGCGCGCAAAGGCTGGGACGCGGCACGCAAGATGATCGAAAGCGGCGAATACCAGATGGTCGTGCTCGACGAACTCTGTACGGTGCTGAAATACGAATACCTGCCTCTGGACGAAGTTCTCGCGGTCCTAAATGCCCGGCCTGCGATGCTGCACGTGGTGATTACGGGCCGTCACGCGCCGGACGCGCTGATCGAAGCCGCCGACCTGGTCACGGAGATGCGCGCCATCAAGCATCCGTATCGGGAGCAAGGGGTCAAGGCGCAACGCGGCGTCGAGTTCTGACGTGCACGCCTGCCCTGCACTTTTCATCAGCGCCCCCGCCTCGAACCAGGGCAAGACCACCGTCACCGCGGGCCTCGCGCGTTATCACACGCGGCTAGGCCGGCGCGTGCGGGTCTTCAAGACCGGTCCCGATTTCCTCGATCCAATGATCCTCGAACGCGCATCGGGCGCGCCGGTGTACTCGCTGCATCTATGGATGGTCGGCGAACGCGGCTGTCGCGCGTTGCTTGCAGAAGCGGCGCGCGAGGCAGACCTGATCCTGATCGAAGGCGTGATGGGTCTCTTCGACGGCACGCCGAGCAGCGCCGATCTCGCGACCACGTTTTCTGTACCGGTGCTGGCGGTGATCGGTGCGCACGGGATGGCCCAAACGTTCGGCGCGATGGCGTTCGGGCTCGCGCGGTATCGTCCGGCGTTACCTTTTTATGGCGTGCTCGCGAACCGCGTAGCGTCGCCACGGCATGCACACATGCTGGGCGAAGCCATTCCCGATGGGATCCGATACTGCGGCCATCTCGCGCAAATCGATGACCTCGCGTTGCCGGACCGGCATCTCGGGCTCACGCAAGCCGCCGAAATCGCCGATCTCGATGCACGGCTGGATCGCGCGGCGGACGCCATCGGCGAGACGGCGCTGCGGGACTTGCCGCCGGTAGTCGAGTTCCGCCGCGAAGCGCCCGAGCCGGTGCCGAGCTTGCTGGACGGCATGCACGTAGCCTATGCACGCGATGCCGCGTTTTCGTTTATTTATCCGGCCAACCTCGACCTGCTCAGGGCGCTAGGCGCGACACTGTCGCCCTTTTCCCCGCTCGCCGATGAACCCGTCCCCGAGCGTGCCGATGCCCTCTATCTGCCCGGTGGATACCCCGAGTTGCATGCGGCCCGGCTTGCTGCGAACACGATCTGTGCCTCGACAATTCGCGCGCATGTGGAGGCGTCCAAGCCCGTGGTTGCGGAGTGCGGCGGCATGTTGTACCTGCTCGATTCGCTGACGGATATCGAAGGAACGCAACACGCTATGCTCGGCCTGATGCCCGGTCACGCGAAGATGCAAAAGCGCCTGGCGCGCTTGGCGATGCAGCGCATTGAAAGCCGTCATGGCACGGGCACCGGTCATACGTTCCACTACTCGACCATGACAACCGACGTGCCGCCTGCGCTCACTGCTACGCACGCGACGACGGGCGCCCAGGGCGAAGTGATCTATCGGCACGGTTCCATCACGGCAACTTACATGCACACGTACTGGCCCGCGAACGCAGCGGCTGCGGCCGCCCTCTTTCGCGGCGAATCACTATGACCGTGACTTAATGACCTCGATTCAATGACGACGACTCAAGAAGAACCACTCGAACTGGCGTACACCGTCGCACGCGCGAAGCAGATGCTGCCCGTGGGTTCACCCTGCACGAACGTCTGCCGGCTCGATAAAACCACCGGTCACTGCGAAGGCTGCTTTAGAAGCCGCGAAGAGATCAAGGCATGGAAGACCCTGCACGATGACAGCAAGCTCGCTCTCCTCGACATTTTGCTTGGTCGACAAGCGATGGCTTAAAAAAATCGGCTCGAAAACCGCCTTCCTTACGTTTAATCCATTGCCCGTCGCAACGCTCTGCGCACCGGAATGGGCATCGGGTGCATCGAAACGATGCATCGAATGCGGGCTTGGCGGATACGCAGGGGCTCGGCTCGTGGTTACGCGCTGATACGAACCAGCGGCAGTTTATTCGATGGACTTCGAATCGCTTTCAGCCGTTGCATTGACGCGCGGAGGCCCGGCTTGGCGCCTGCTAAACGCATGTTAAAGCGCCTAGGTATCAGAAACGCCGGCATGGCGCCGGGCGTTAAGCCTTCGCGCCGCGTGCCATGCGCTGAAGCGTCGACGAATCGATTGCGCCCGCGCAGATCTTGATCGCTTCCTTTAACGTGCGTGGACGCCCCGTCGCGAAGTGTGCTTCGAGCGTTGCGATTGCGCGAAGACGTTCATCGTTGCCTAGCGTCTCGCCGGTCGCCAACTCGAGCACCGAAATAAAGTAGGTCGCCGGGGGCGTGGCACTGTAACTGGTATTCATGGCTGCTGCGGAAATTGCGTCTAAGCACGCTTGTCGAGCGATGGTCGCTACGTCCGGTTGGGCGTACCGACCCGACGCACTCAGTTCATATTCGCTTCTATGGTTCATCTGTAAAAAGCCTTGGAAGATCCTTGAATGCAGACAAATGCATTAGAGCAAGGACCATTCCAAGGGACAAATGATCACGCCATGAGCATTTCTCGAACGACTCGGCACGCCGCAAGGTCCCACGCGGCACAACCGACGCTCTTGAAAACGATCGGGCGCTTCAAGGCTTCATTTGCGCCTTCATGTGGCTGTATGCGAAGCAAATCTGCTAGCGGCCTGACCTTGTTCCAGTCGATCCCCGCTTGAATCAAGTCGCCCGCTTCATGCCGTGCGCCGGCCGGGTCATCGACGAAAACATCGCTATTGAGCACGGTCGCCGCCGCAATTTCAGCCGCGTCGGGTGTAAATGCGCCTACGCCAATGACCAGCCGGCCATTGATTGGCGGCAGCGAGTAAACCGGCGTCTTGCTCGTTGTAGCGGCGATAACGACATCGATCGATGCGGGGATGGTCGTGTCCTGCAATGCGCTCATCGCCTTCGATAACGCCGCGTGCGCCGCGCAAAATGCTCGGGCCTTTTCCGGTCGAGAACCTTGCACCACGATATGCGCCGCCGGATATAGCGCGCTCAGTGCCTCGACGTGGTGCACTGCCTGCTTTCCGGTGCCAATCAACAGGATTTCGTTCGGTTCATGCCCAAGCAGCGCCTGGATGGCGAGCATCGTGACGGCCGCGGTCCTGCGGCCGGTCACCGTGGGGCCATCGAGCATGAAAAGCGGCACGCCGGTCGCGGCGTCATAGGCGCTCACCTGGCCGTGGATAGTCGGCAGTCCAAGCACACCGTTCTTTGGGCACACATTGACGAGCTTGTGCATGGCCAGGTCGTCGGCCGCTGCTGGCATCGAGAGCATCACGGCGCCGTCGCGAAGTGGCACGACCATGCGTTCCGGGCTTGCAATGTGC
>NZ_JBAUSA010000859.1:0-6856 GCF_049581465.1 Caballeronia sp.
CCCACGCGCAGCGTGCCCGACGGATGCCCGAAGCGCACGGTGTCACGCGCTTCGCCGCCAGCGGCGAGACTCACCAGCGTTCCCGGAATTGCCGCCGCCGTGCCAATCGCCACGGCCGCCGTTCCCATCATCGCGTGATGAAGTTTTCCCATCGACATCGCGCGCACGAGAACATCGACGTCATCGGCGGCGACCGGTTTGCCGCTGGATGCGACGTAATGGGCGGGACTCGCGACAAAGGCAATTTTCGGCGTGTGCTGCCGGCTGGCGATCTCGTCGATATGTTTGATCAGGCCCATGCGAACCGCGCCGTGCGCGCGGATGGTCTCGAACATCGCTAGCGCTTTCGGATCGCCGTTGATGGCATCCTGCAGTTCCGTGCCTGTGTACCCGATCGCCTGCGCGTTCAGGAAGATCGTCGGGATTCCTGCATTGATCATCGTGGCCTTGAGCGTGCCGACGCCCGGAACGTCGAGGTCGTCAACGAGATTGCCCGTGGGAAACATCGCGCCGCCCGCACCGTCTTCCTCGGCAGCCGGGTCCATGAACTCGAGCTGCACTTCGGCAGCCGGGAAGGTCACGCCGTCGAGTTCGAAGTCGCCGGTTTCCTGCACGGCCCCTTTCGTGATCGGCACGTGCGCGATGATCGTCTTGCCGATATTGGCCTGCCAGATGCGCACGGTAAGCACGCCGTTATCCGGCACGCGGTCGGGATCGATTAGTCCGTTGCTGATCGCAAACGGCCCCACGGCAGCGGAGAGATTGCCGCAGTTGCCACTCCAGTCGACGAATGCACGGTCGATGGCAACCTGACCGAACAGATAGTCGACGTCGTGATCGGCTTTGCTGCTCTTCGCGACGATCACCGTCTTGCTGGTGCTGGACGTCGCGCCACCCATGCCGTCGATTTGCTTGCCGTAAGGGTCGGGGCTGCCGATCACGCGCAAGAGCAGCGCGTCGCGTGCCGGACCCGGCACGCGGGCGGCTTCAGGCAAATCCTGCAGGCGAAAGAACACGCCTTTGCTCGTCCCGCCACGCATGTAGGTCGCGGGAATCCTGATCTGGGGTGCGTGGGCCATTAAATGTTGTCCTTTGATTGTCTGGTGAAACCGGGCGGTAGGCCTCTACCGCCCTTTTGTGTTTACCGCCCGGATTGCGTTGCTATGCAGCCGCCTGCGACGACTCGAGGAAGTCCTGCGCGAAACGCTGAAGCACGCCGCCCGCTTCGTAGATCGAGAGTTCTTCCCCGGTATCGAGGCGGCAGGTCACCGGCACGTCCACACGCTCGCCGTTGCGGCGATGTATCACGAGCGTCAGGTCGGCGCGCGGCTTGCGTTCGCCGATCACATCGAACGTTTCCGTACCGTCGATGCACAGCGTCGTACGGTTCACGCCGGGCTTGAACTCCAGCGGCAAAACGCCCATGCCGACGAGGTTTGTGCGGTGAATGCGCTCGAACCCTTCGGCGACGATCGCTTCCGCGCCCGCGAGACGCACGCCCTTGGCGGCCCAGTCGCGCGACGAGCCTTGTCCGTAGTCCGCGCCCGCGATCACGATCAGCGGCTGTTTGCGCTCCATGTAGGTTTCGATAGCTTCCCACATGCGCGTCACTCGGCCCTCCGGCTCGATGCGGGCAAGCGAGCCCGCCTTCACCTTGCCGTTTTCGAGCACCATTTCGTTGAGGAGCGTCGGGTTCGCGAAGGTGGCGCGCTGGGCGGTCAGGTGATCGCCGCGATGCGTCGCGTACGAGTTGAAGTCCTCTTCCGGCAGGCCCATCTTCGTGAGGTATTCGCCTGCGGCGCTGTCGGCGAGGATCGCGTTCGACGGCGACAGGTGATCGGTGGTTATGTTGTCGCCCAGCACGGCGAGCGCTCGCATGCCCTGCAACGAGCGCTCGCCGGCAAGCGCGCCTTCCCAATAGGGCGGGCGGCGGATATAGGTGCTCTGCGGGCGCCAGTCATAAAGCGGGGCGACACGCTCGCCGGTGTCGGCGACTACCGCGAACATCGGCTCGTACACCTTACGGAATTGCTCAGGCTTCACGCTTGCGGCCACCATCGCGTCGATCTCTTCGTCCGACGGCCAGATGTCCTTGAGCCTGACCGGGTTGCCATCGACGTCGATGCCCAGCACGTCCTTCTCGATGTCGAAGCGGATCGTGCCGGCAATGGCGTAGGCGACCACCAGCGGCGGCGAGGCGAGGAATGCCTGCTTTGCGTACGGGTGAATGCGGCCGTCGAAAGTGCGGTTTCCGGACAGCACGGCGGTCGCGTACAAATTGCGATCGACAATTTCCTCCTGGATCACGGGGTCCAGTGCGCCGGACATGCCGTTGCACGACGTGCAGGCATACGCCACGACGCCAAAACCCAACTGCTCCAGTTCCGGCATCAGGCCGGCTTCCTCGAGATACAGCGTGACGGCCTTCGAGCCCGGTGCGAGCGACGTCTTCGCCCACGGCTTGCGGGTTAGGCCGCGCTGGTTGGCGTTGCGCGCCAGCAACCCTGCGGCGATCATGTTGCGCGGGTTGTTGGTGTTCGTGCAACTCGTGATCGCGGCGATGATCACGGCGCCGTCCGGCATCAGGCCGGGCTCGTTCTCGACCTTGCCGCTGATGCCGCGCGCCGCCAACTCGGACACGGGAAGCCGGCGGTGCGGGTTGGACGGGCCGGCCAGTGTACGAACCACTGTGGACAGGTCGAATTTCAATACACGCTCGTAGTCGGCGTTCTTGAGGGTCTCGCCCCAGAGGCCGGCTTCCTTCGCGTACGTTTCCACCAGTTTCACCAACTCGTCGTCACGGCCGGTGAGCTTGAGATACTTGATGGTCTGCTCGTCGATATAGAACATCGCGGCGGTGGCGCCGAATTCGGGCGCCATGTTCGCGATGGTCGCGCGATCGCCGAGCGTCAGGTTCGCCGTACCTTCGCCGTAGAACTCCAGGTACGCGCCGACGACCTTTTCGCGGCGCAGGAATTCGGTCAACGAGAGCACCACGTCGGTGGCCGTAATACCGGGTCCCGGCTTGCCGCTCAGTTCGACGCCAACAATGTCCGGCAGGCGCATATACGAAGCCCGGCCCAGCATCACGCTTTCGGCCTCAAGGCCGCCCACGCCGATCGCGAGCACACCGAGCGCGTCGACCATCGGCGTGTGCGAGTCGGTGCCGACGAGCGTGTCTGGAAACGCCACGCCGTCCTTCACCTGCACGACCGGACTCATGCGTTCGAGGTTGATCTGATGCAGGATGCCGTTGCCCGGCGGAATCACGTCGACGTTCCTGAAAGCCTTCTTCGTCCAGTCGATGAAGTGGAAGCGGTCCTCATTGCGACGGTCTTCGATGGCACGGTTTTTCTCGAACGCGTCTGGATCGAAGCCGCCGCACTCGACGGCGAGCGAGTGATCGACCACGAGCTGCGTCGGCACCACTGGGTTCACCAGCGCCGGATCGCCGCCTTGAGCAGCAATCGCATCGCGCAGGCCAGCCAGGTCAACAAGGGCGGTCTGGCCAAGAATGTCGTGGCACACGACGCGCGCCGGAAACCAGGGAAAGTCCAGATCGCGTTTGCGTTCGACGATCTGCCTGAGCGATGCGGCGAGCGAGACCGGCGGGCAACGGCGCACGAGGTTCTCGGCGAGCACGCGCGACGTGTACGGGAGCTTGTCGTAGGCACCAGGCTGGATTTCTTCGACTACGGCGCGCGTGTCGAAGAAATCCAGCTTCGTGCCGGGTAGGGGTTTGCGGTTTGCAGTATTCATACCGTGGGGAAGAAAAAGTAATGATCGGGATAGTTGCCGGTTTGGCGATCAAGGCCTTGCCGATAAACTATCCCTTTTTGACTGTCAGCGCTTCGCGAGCGGTACGAAGGGCAGGTCTTCAGGCCCCGTGTAGTTCGCGCTCGGGCGAATGATCTTGTTGTCGATGCGCTGCTCGATGATATGCGCGGCCCAGCCTGACGTGCGCGAGATCACGAAGAGCGGGGTGAACATCGCGGTGGGCACGCCCATCATGTGATACGACACCGCGCTGAACCAGTCGAGGTTCGGGAACATCTTCTTCGCCTCCCACATCACGGATTCGAGCCGCTCGGCGATGCTGAAGAGTTTCGTGTTGCCCGCTTCCTTCGAAAGCTTCTCTGCCACTTCCTTGATCACGACATTGCGCGGATCGGAGATCGTGTACACCGGATGGCCGAAGCCGATCACGACTTCCTTGTTCTCGACGCGCCGGCGGATATCGCTCTCGGCTTCGTCGGGCGTCTGATAGCGCGATTGAATGTCGAACGCGGCTTCGTTGGCGCCGCCATGCTTCGGGCCGCGCAGTGCGCCGATTGCGCCGGTGATCGCCGAATAGATGTCCGAGCCCGTGCCCGCGATCACGCGAGCTGTGAACGTCGATGCGTTGAACTCGTGCTCGGCGTACAGGTTCAGCGAAACGTGCATGGCGTCGACCCACGACTTCGAGGGCGCCACGCCGTGCAGCAGATGCAGGAAATGCCCGCCGATGGAGTCGTCGTCCGTTTCCACCTCAATGCGCTTGCCGTTATGCGAATAGTGATACCAGTACAGCAGCATTGAGCCGAACGACGCCATCAGGCGATCGGCAATATCCTTCGCGCCGGCGATGTTGTGGTCGTCCTTCTCGGGCAGCACCGTGCCGAGCACCGACACGCCGGTGCGCATCACGTCCATCGGGTGTGCGGACGCCGGCACGCATTCGAGTGCGGCCTTCACGTTGGCGGGCAATCCACGCAATGACTTGAGCTTGGCCTTGTACGCGGTCAGTTCGGCTTTCGTCGGCAGCTTCTCGTGGACCAGCAGATGAGCAATTTCCTCGAACTCGCAGGCGCCCGCGAGGTCGAGAATGTCATAGCCGCGATAGTGCAGGTCGTTGCCCGTGCGTCCGACGGTGCACAGCGCGGTGTTGCCCGCGGTCACGCCCGACAGCGCGACCGACTTCTTGGGTTTGAATGTGCCGGTAACCGGCGTGCTGTTGTCTACTTCGCTCATGGTATGTGTCGTCTCCAGCGTAGGGGTTACTTTTTCGTGGCGAACAGCGCGTCGAGCTTGTCTTCGTACGCGTGATAGCCGAGATACTGATACAGGTCGGCGCGGGACTGCATTGTTTCGACGGCGGCTTTCTGCGTGCCGTCGCGCAGCACCGTCTGGTAGAAGTTGAGCGCCGCCGCGTTCATCGCACGATACGCGCCGCAGCAGTAGAGCGCGATGTCGACATTGGCGTCGCGCAGCTCGTCGGTCGTGAAGAAAGGTGTCGACCCGAATTCGGTCAGGTTCGCCAGGATCGGCACCTTCACCGCGGCCTTGAAGCGGCGATAGTCGTCGAGCGAGCGCATTGCTTCGGGAAAGATCATGTCGGCGCCGGCTTCGACATAGGCCACCGCGCGTTCGATTGCCGCATCGATCCCTTCCGCCGCCGCTGCATCGGTGCGGGCCATGATGACGAACTGGTCGTCGGTGCGTGCATCGACCGCGGCTTTCACGCGATCGACCATTTCATCGATTGGCACGACTTCCTTGCCCGGCCGGTGACCGCAACGCTTCTGGCCAACCTGGTCTTCGAGATGCACGGCCGCGACGCCCGCCTTGATGAACGAGCGCACCGTGCGCGCGATGTTGAAAGCGCCGCCCCAGCCCGTGTCGATATCGACGAGCAGCGGCAGGTTCGACGCGTCGGTGATACGGCGTGCGTCGGTCAACACGTCGTCCATCGTGCTGATGCCGAGATCGGGGATGCCGAGGGAATTTGCCGCCACGCCGCCGCCCGACAGGTAGAGCGCCTTGAAACCGACAGCTTCGGCCATCTTTGCGGCGTAAGCAGTGATTGCGCCGACGACCTGCAAGGGCTGTCCTTCAGAGACCGCCACGCGAAAACGCGCGCCGGCACTAGTGGGTTCCTGTTTAGCTGAAATCAATTGTTCGCTCCAATAAAGGTGCACTCATATAAGCAAAACGTGGGCCAAGCGTGATGACTAATTTAACTATTTGATTTTAATGAGAATTGTGGAGTGACGTGAAGCGCATTGCATTGCGATACTGAAATTTCGGTTTCACATTCGAAACGCGGATGCATAATGAGCGCACCCCCCATTTCTGTTCGGCCTATTTATTATGACGCCCCAAAACTCCGATTCCAGTGAGCGCCCTCGCCTTTGGGCGATGGGTATAAGCCGACTAAGTGACTTGTTTGTGGACCTTGCGGACGAGTACGGCGGACGCGCCGATCTGCGCATCGTGTCGCGTGGCTTCGAGGATGCGGTGAAGGAAATCAGCGCGGCGGGAGACTCGCGGCCTGATGTCGTCGTCGCGGGCGGCGCGAACGGGGCTTATCTGAAGTCCCGGGTTGCCGTCCCCGTCGTGCTGATCAACCCGACGGGTTTCGACGTTATGCACGCGCTTGCGCGGGCACGGCGCGAATCGGCGTCGGTGGCCCTTGTTACCCATGGCGAAACCCCAGAAGAGGTACGACGGTTCGCCGCCGCTTACGGTATTGAGGTCATATTCGCCTCGTATCAATCCGCGGAGGATGCGGAGAATTGTGTGCTCGATCTTCGCGATCGGGGAGTGGGTGCCGTCGTCGGTCCCGGACTCGTCACCGATCTCGCTGCGCGTGCCGGCATGGAGGCGGTGTTTCTTTATTCGCGCGCATCGGTGCGTGCAGCGTTCGACACGGCGCTCGAAGTCGCGCAGGCGACTCGAAGTGAAGCGCTGCGCCGTCAACGGCTCGATAACCTGTTGCAGCACATGCGCGACGGCGTCGTCGCGCTCGATGCGCAGGGCAGGGTCGAGGCGATCAACCGGCGCTTGGCCACGGTGCTCGGCATCGATGCCGCTAGTG
>NZ_JBAUSA010000860.1:0-1812 GCF_049581465.1 Caballeronia sp.
ATGACAGATGGCCCGATTGGTTCAATGCGCAAAGCTCAGCAAGGAAGCCGAAGGACTCGACTTCCCGCCCCTGCCGGGCGAACTCGGCAAGCGGATCTATGAAACCGTATCGAAGGAAGCGTGGCAAGGCTGGCTCAAGCAGCAAACCATGTTGATCAACGAAAACCGCCTCAACATGGCCGATCCGCGCGCCCGCCAGTACCTGTTGAAGCAAACAGAAAAGTACTTCTTCGGGGAAGGCGCAGATACGGCCCAAGGGTATGTGCCGCCGCCGCAAGACTAACGCGCACGCGTTGGACACAGTCTATAAAACCGGCCTTTCGAGGCCGGTTTTTTTACGCCCATTTTTGTTTTCAGGATGGCGTGCAGGCTCGGCCCGGAACGGGCGGCTTTCGCATCATCTGCCATCGTGCTATCATCTCCTCCTTTCCAACAGCAATCCAAAGTCAATCTTCTTGAATCACGGGCCCATTGGGCGCTAATTCGAGATATCGAAACAGATGTTGGAGGCGCCGCGCGGAGCGTGTTTTCGTCCGTATTGCGGTCATCGTGTTGATCAGCTGTTGATCACCTATTGATCACGCTAAGTGCCGTATTAAGCCCGCCTCCTTAGCTGCAACGCTGCGTTGAATTTGAACGAGCGCGCCCTAGCGCTTTGAAACGCCGCGTCCAGCCGTCATCAAAACCCTGCGACAGCCTCGCAGAACCCTCGAAGTGCATTTCCGCGAAATCGCCTTGCGGCGTGCGCATTGTTTTGCCTTTCGAACTGAGCTACCCACCTTCGAAACGCGGACTTGGCGCCTGGTCGACTCATGTTCGATATGCGAGTCGGCCCCATCGCAGAATCGCGAAACTGCACTTTTCCCCTGGCAACGTGCGCGCAAAGCGCACGCCGACATGTCCCATGTCCCTGGACAGATCGGCGACGCAAACCTGGAGAAATGTTTCATATGTCCACGCTCAACAACGGCATCCGGCAGCAGCCCCAAGCCGAACAGTACTTGTCGCTCGACGACATCACCATCGTCGACAAGTCGCTGCTCAAGCGCGCGGTCGGTGCGATGGCCATCGGCAACGCCATGGAGTGGTTCGATTTCGGCGTCTACAGCTACATTGCGGTGACGCTCGGCAGAGTGTTCTTCCCGTCGAGCAATCCCGGCGCGCAATTGATTGCCACGTTCGGCACGTTCGCGGCGGCGTTTCTCGTGCGTCCGATCGGCGGCATGGTGTTCGGGCCGCTCGGCGATCGTATCGGCCGCAAGCGCGTCCTCGCGATGACCATGATCCTGATGGCGGTTGGCACGTTCAGCATCGGACTGATTCCGGCCTACGGCAGCATTGGCATATTCGCGCCCGTTCTGCTGCTCGCCGCGCGATTGCTGCAGGGCTTTTCCACGGGTGGCGAGTATGGCGGCGCGGCCACGTTTATCGCGGAGTTCTCGCCGGATAAAAAGCGCGGCGTGATGGGCAGTTTCCTGGAACTCGGAACGCTGGTGGGGTATGTGCTTGGTGCTGGATGTGTCGCGCTGCTCACCGCCGCCTTGTCCGAGCAATCCTTGTTGTCGTGGGGATGGCGCGTGCCGTTTCTCATCGCCGGGCCGTTGGGGCTGATTGGCTTGTATATCCGGATGAAGCTGGAAGAAACGCCCGCGTTTCAACGTGAGGCCGACAAGCGCGAGGCCGAAGCGCACCACGCGCCCAAGCAGAAATTTCGCGAGATGCTGCTCGAACAGTGGAAGCCGATGGTCCAATGCGTCTGCCTCGTGCTGATCTTCAATGTCACGGACTACATGGCGCTTTCGTATCTGCCGA
>NZ_JBAUSA010000861.1:0-1927 GCF_049581465.1 Caballeronia sp.
GGGGTTGGGGCGGTTCTGATAGCGTTTTCCGGTAAATTGGCTTTTCGACTACGAGAGTTAGAATTGGGGCGGTGCAGCTGTCGCGCTTCAAGATCTCGTAAGAACTAAAAACCAAACGCTGGGCCCACGACGTTTGTCGAGGAGAGTTTGATGGACGCGTTGCCACCCGAAGAGACGATCAAAAGCGCCGTCGAGCGCTCAGTGACCCGCTTGCGCATGCAGCATGAAATTGCCGTTCAGTTTGCGACCTCCGTATTGCGCCTTCATAGCGCCGATGTGCTGCTGGAGGAAGCGTGCAAGGCGGTGGCGAAGGGATTGCGTTCGCGCTTTGCCAAGGTACTTCGCTACTTGCCCGAAAACGGTTCGTTTGTGCTGGAAGCCGGCGTGGGCTGGGATCCGACGGACATTGGCACGCTGGAACTCGGTGCCGACGACGCGAGCCCCGCCGGTCACGCGTTCGCGAGCGGGCGGCCGGTGTTGTCGAATCATCTGGGAACGGAACATCGCTTCCGCACGCCCGAGTTGCTCGGCCGGCACGGCATTAAGCGGGCGATCAATGTGCCTATTCGCGGCATTCCGGAAACGTTCGGCGTGCTTGAGGCAGACAGTCCCGACGACGAAGACTTCAGCGAAACCGATATCGTGTTCCTGGAAGCCATCGCGAATGTGATATCCATGAGCCGCGAGCGCCTGGCTGCCGAATCGCAAGGTGGCGCGGACGAATTGTTTTCGACTAGCGTGTTGAACGCGAGCACTGACTGCATTCAGGTGCTGTCGCTCGATGGCAGTATCGAGTTCATGAACGATAACGGGCTGGTAGCGCTGGGCATCGACGACTTTATCGATATTGGCGGCCGGCGCTGTGACGACCTGTGGCCGCAAGATCAGCGTGAGAAGGTCGTGCACGCGCTTGCACAATCGGCCCACGGCGAGCCGGTCCGCTTCGAAGGACCGTGCCCGACCGTTGGCGGCGAGGCCCGATGGTGGGATGTTTCGGTTGCGCCCATTCGCGACGCCGGCGGCCTGATCAGGCGCGTGGTCCTCACCATGCGGGACGTCACCGAGCGTCACCAGAACGAAGAGAAACTTGCGGCGCTCGTATCGAGCCAGGAACTTCAACTCGGCGATTCCGCGCTGATGATGAAGGAGGTTCATCACCGCGTGCGCAACAGTCTTCAGTTGGTGCAGACGCTGCTCGCGTTGCAGGCAAACCTGGCAGGCGACAAATCCGTGGCGATCCAGTTGCAGGCTGCAGCCACGCGCGTAAGGACCGTGGGCTCCGTGCATCACCGGCTGTACCAGGACGATGGCGCCGAAGCCACCGACGCCACGCGGTATCTGCAGGGCCTGACTGCCGACCTCGCTGAATTGTCGGCGGATCGCGAAGTGACGCTGGAAGGGGCGTCGATCGTGCTGCCTGCTGCACGGCTCGCGCCGCTCGGTCTGGTCACGGCGGAACTCGTGACGAACGCGCTCAAGTATGGCCGGGGTAAGGTGCGAGTCAAGCTGGAGCGCACGGAGGACCACGCTGTGTTGCTATCGGTAGAGGACGAGGGGGATGGCTTTCCCGTTGATTTTCCGAAGCCGCAAGGCACCGGACTCGGCATGCGGCTGGTCACGACGTACGCCGGCAAGGGGCATGGCGCGGTAACGGTCGACAGGACAGTGCCGTTTAGCCGGATCGTGGTCAGGTTTCCGGCTGGTTAAGCCGGGGCGTTTGCGGAGGCGGGGGGCTGTCCGCGGCGAGTGTGGGGCGAGCATTGAGTCCTCCTGCTAGCGTAGTCGTTCTGCATAAGTAGTATTTTCTTGCTTATTACTGTTAGCCCCTATCCGGGGCGGGACTTCATTTCTGATATGACTTTCCGTGTCAACCGCTGGTTTGGCGGTTTTCATCTCTTCTGTTCCTACAATTTCCTGAGGGCGGCGT
>NZ_JBAUSA010000862.1:0-2685 GCF_049581465.1 Caballeronia sp.
TCGTAGTGCAGATGCGTATTGATCACTATATCGACGTCGTCCGCGCTCCAGCCCACGTACTCTTTCAGCGCACGTTCGAGCCGTTCTTCCGGTGCCTGCTCGCAAGGACAAACAAAGCTCGATACCCAGGCCGGATCGTGAATCCCGGTATCCACTACGATTTTTTTATCGCCGCCCACGATCGCGGTCGACCAGACCGGGACCTTGATTTGCTGTCCGTAATAGCGGCCATAAACCTGCGATGAACGGTCGACAGTCAGCCAGCCGGTAGGCATGGCGACCACTTTGAGTTTCGGCACGGTCACGATGATCTCCGCCGTCAATGTTTGGAGGGTTCCCGCAAAGAAAAGCGGCTTTAGAAATTCGTGTTGTCCGCGCCCTTGAGTCCGAGCATGGCGCGCGCTTCGTCCGGAGTTGCGATATCGAGCGACAGGCCTTCTATCACCTGGCGGATTTTCACGACCTGCGCAGCGCTGGATTCAGCGAGCTTGCCCGCTTCAATCCACAGCGAATCCTCAAGCCCTACTCGCACGTTGGATCCCTGCGCCAGGCCCAGCGTCGCAAGCGGAATCTGGTTGCGGCCCGCGCCGAGAATCGACCAGACGTAGTCGCTGCCGAAAAGCCGGTCGGCGGTGCGGCGCATGTGCATCAGGTCCTCCGGATGTGGCCCGATGCCCCCGAGCAGACCGAACACGCTTTGCACGAAGAACGGCGGCTTCGCGAGTCCGCGATCGACAAAATGCGCGAGGTTGTACAAGTGCGAAATGTCATAACACTCGTACTCGAAGCGCGTACCGTTCGCGCCGCAAGACGTGAGGATGTATTCGATGTCCTTGAACGTGTTCTTGAAGATCAAGTCGCGGCTGTTGGCCAGATGCTGGCGCTCCCAGTCATGCTTGAATTCCTTGAAGCGCTCAAGCATGGGATAGAGGCCGAAGTTCATCGACCCCATGTTCAGCGACGCCACTTCCGGCTTGAAATGATGAGCGGGCTTTAACCGCTCCTCCACCGTCATGTGCGGACTGCCGCCGCTCGTGATGTTGATCACCGCATCGGTCTCGGCCTTGATGCGCGGCAGGAATTGCTGGAACACGGCGGGGTCTTGCGTGGGCCGGCCATCAATGGGATCGCGTGCGTGCAGGTGGAGAATCGCTGCGCCCTCCTTGGCCGCTGCCAGCGCCGCATCGCCTATTTCCTGCGGCGTGACCGGCAGGTACGGTGACATCGACGGGGTATGGATCGCGCCCGTCGGCGCGCAGGTAATGATGACCTTGCGTTTGGTTGCCATTGTCTTGAGTCCTCGTATCGGGAAATAAAAACATTCAGAGCACTTCGACGTTTCCGCACACCGAGATTGCTTGCCCCGAGATGCCGCTGCCGCCCGGCGAGCACAGGAACAGCGCAGTCGCCGCGACTTCTTCCGGCGTGGTCATGCGACGTAGCGAGATTTTCGCGAGATAGTCCTTCTCCATCTCCTCGTAGGAGAGCCCCAGTTGCTCGGCACGCGCGGCGATCACACGCTCGATACGGGGTCCCTTCACAATGCCCGGCTGGATTGCGTTGACGCGAATGTTGTCCGGTCCGAGTTCGATCGCGAGGCTCTTGGTGAGACCGACGACGGCCCATTTAGTGGCTGAATACGGCGTGCGGTAGGCGTACCCGAGCCGTCCCGCCACCGACGACATCGCAATAATCGATCCCCCACCGTGAGCCTTGCGCAACAGCGGCACGGCACGGCGTGCGAAGTAGAACTGAGCATTGAGATTCACGTCGATGGTCTGTTCCCACTCGCCCGCATCCATCTCTTCTACACCGCCCGTCGGACCCGCGATGCCCGCGTTGTTGATCAGTACATCGAGACCGCCGAGTTGCGTTGCGACGTCATCGAATACACGATCCACGGCGGCGCGGTCCGAGACGTCCGCAAGCGTCGCGGTGATGGCGTTCATCTCGGCGCTTTGTTCGGCCGCAAGAAGCGTATCGATGGCTTGCTGGCTCGCATCGCAGACGTGCACGCGCGAACCGGCATCGACAAAGGCGCGCGCGATCACCAATCCAATACCCGATGCGCCGCCTGTCACCAGTACACGCAAGCCCGGGTGTGGTTTCAACATTTGCAGAACCGTCATGCTTGTCTCCGTTGATGTTTTTTAGCGGCTCAGCCCTTGATCAGGCTCGCGCCGCTTCCCTGTTTTGCAAGCGTTCCTGCAAGTCCACAGCAGCGCCGCCAATGTCTTCTTCAATGCCCGCGCGTGCGCCGTCTCCATCACCGCGCCAGAGCGCATCGACAATCTTTCGGTGTGCTGCCATCGACGTCCTCATATGCGGGATATCCGGTGCAACGAGATTAAGGAATGGGCCGATGCGCATCCACAGGTTCTGGATCGTGGCGACCGTCAGATCGCTCGCACCGTGCGTGTAGATGGCGATATGGAACTCGAAGTTACTGCGCAGGTACGCCGGCACATCTCCGGCTTCGACGTGGGCATCCATCGAATCGAAGACGGCTTGCAGCGCATTCAGATGCTCTTTCGTCATCCGCGATGCCGCGCGTTTCGCCACGCAGCCTTCCAGCGAAATCCGCACGTCGCGCAGCTCGTCAAGCAGCTCAAGCGTCATGGGCGGCACCATCAGCGCGCGGCCCGGACCGTCGATCAACGCGCCCTCGGCCTGTAGCCGTGTCAG
>NZ_JBAUSA010000863.1:0-11756 GCF_049581465.1 Caballeronia sp.
TTTGAAAAGAAATGAAGTCCCGCCCCGGATAGGGGCTAACAGAAATAAGCAAGAAAATCCGACTTAAGCAGAACGACCACGCGAGCAGAAGGACTCAATCCTAGCCCCACACTCTCCGCGAGCAGCACCCTTCCGTCCTATCCCCCCACTCGCCGCAAGCAGCACCGCCCAACCCCCCCTTCCGGGCGCAGCGCGAACGTCACCGCGCGAACGTTCACTGCTTACAGCGAATCACCATCGACCGGTTCTTGATGTTCGAACCGAAAATCCCGGCCACGGTCCCCCCCGAGGTCGCGCCGTTATCGACATCCTTCGACACAACGTCGTACCCATACGATCCGCACGTTTCGCCCGCTTTTTTATAACACTCCGCCCAACTGCTGCTTGCGTCACCGCCGCTGCAATTGATGGCGAAACCGGTGTCGCCGGAAGGCAAATACGTCATCTTCGATGTGTTCGCGCAACCCGACAGCGCCACCGCTGCGGCCATTGCCACCGTGATAGCTGCTCCAAACGCCTTGCCGCGAAAATCAAATTTCATCAAGCTTCCTATGTTTGTGAGAGCGTTTCTATCGCGCCGGCAGATAGCGCGACGGATCGATCGAACTTCCCTTGTAGCGTAATTCGAAGTGCAGCATCACGCGATTAGTATCGCTATCGCCCATTTCTCCGATCGGCTGCCCTTGCGCGACCGTCTGGCCCTCCTTCACCAGCAGCGCACGGTTATGTGCGTACGCCGTCAAAAAATCAGCGTTGTGCTTCACGATCAGCAGGTTGCCATAGCCGCGCAACCCATTCCCCGCATAGACCACGGTGCCCGCCGCGGCCGCAACCACTTGCGTGCCCGACGAGCCGGCGATGTCGACACCCTTGGAACTCTTGCCATCGAAACCACGAATCACGCTGCCTTGAGCCGGCCAGATAAGCGAGATACGGGAGGCCGGCGTGATGGACGGCGCGCTATCCGATGAACTCGCGTTGTTGCTTCCACTCCCGCGGGCAGCCGGTGCGGAGGACGCAGGCGCATTCGCAATCGCGGTGCCGGGTGGCGGCGCGACGCGCAGGACCTGGCCGACCTCGATCGCGTTGGGATCGGTGAGATTGTTCCAGCGCACGATGTTTTGCGTGGACGTCCGATTCGCCCGAGCGACCTTCGACACGGTATCTCCGCGTTCAACGCGATAGAACCCCGGCCCGACTGGGGCCGAGCCACACGCGGCGAGAACTGCGATTAAAGACGCGCAGGTCAGCCGTCGAATTATTTTGACCAAAACTTAGAACCTCGAAAAACGCTGCGAGCAGAACCCCGATGCGGCACGCCAGGTCGGCAATCAGCCAAACGTCTGATTTTACCGTTCCCCGTGTGCCGCACTCCAGAACGCAGCCGCTGCCGGCGTTATGTCGCGGGTCCCACGCTGAGCCGGAGCGCCGCTGTTTCGGTTTTGCCCGGCGCCAGCCAGCGCAGTCCGTGCCCGTTGTGGATGGCATCGGGAAGGCCAACCCAGGGCTCAATGCAATAGAAATCCGATGTCGCCGCCTCGGTCCAGGTGGTCACGCAATACCAGGGCACCGAATCAGGACGCTGCAAATCGAAGTGCACGGCGCGTTCGAGACCCGGCATCACGAGCCGAACCGGCTGATCGGACGGACCGGTAAAACAATGAAACCGGTCGATAATGCCCGCGTCGTCCAGCGTGTAACGGCCGGCACCGGCTTGCGGCTCGCTGATCGAGCCGTCACCGAGCTGTCGGCGTGTTTCCGTGCGCGGCAGTTCCAGGCTGCTCACGCCGCGCTGGTCGTGCGGCAGCGCAAAATAAAAATGGTGACCCGCGTAATAGGGCAGCGGCACCTCGCCCGGATTCGACGTGGTGAGTTCCACTTCGAGCGTGACGGCATCGACCAGGCGATACGCCGCTTCGAACCGAAATGCGAACGGATAGCCTTGTCGCGTGAAATCGTTATCGACGAGCGTCATTCGCACGCCATGTCCGTCGGGGTCCTGCCGATGCTCGAACGGCAAGTCCCGCGCGAAGCCATGCATGGAGAGCTCCCGCACGACGCCATCCTTGTCGCGCCATTTGCCGATTTCACCGTCCACAAAGTGGCGGCCAAGAAACGGAAACAGCAGCGGATTGCCGCCGCGAATTTTCACAAAATTCGACCAGTCCGGCGCGGCGGGCCAGAAGATGACCGGTTCCCCGCCGACGTTCCATGTCATCAGCTTGCCGCCCGCGTGGGGCGCCAATTGCAGGGCCGCGCCATCGCGCGTGATTTCCATGATGTCTTCAGGCTGGGACGACATGACGATGATCTCCAAGGTTATCGAATAGGTGGATAAGACTGGGCGCGGCGGCCCTGGCAGGACGGCGGCTCAATTCTACGGGGAAACCCTTTTGGGGAAATTGCGACTGACACGCGCTGTTTCGTTGCCACGATAATGCTCGCACGATGTAACGCCGCTGAAACATTTTTCACCCCGGCGATTCCAATAAATAGTCAAGGCGACCCGACTCAAGCGAGGGCATATGGATCTGGCAATGGCGTTTGGAATCATGATTTTTGGGATGTTCGGCGCGAGCACGGTTTTGTTTCTCTACAAAGTCAAGCCGTGAAGTAAGACTCCTAAAATTTCATGGCAAAAAGCCCGTCTCAGGACGGGCTTTTTTGTTTACTTTATTTGCATTTTTTAGTCTATTGAAATCCCTTCGTTTGCTGGCAAAGTGTGCCCTGCAGCATGGAACGCTTGGCGCTGCATTTGCCGACCGGCATAATCGGCCCGGTTTGCAAGCCTCATGTGCCGGATTGCGTTCGGACATGTTCTGTCGCCCATAACGAAAGAGGATCGACGCGTGACTTTGTGGTTTCTGATATTTCTAAGCGTACTGCAAGGCGTAACCGAATTGTTTCCGGTCAGCAGTCTCGGTCATACGCTTCTCGTTCCCGGCCTGATGGGAATGCACATCGACAAGCACGCGCCGCAATTGCTGCCGTTTCTGGTCGCATTGCACCTGGGGACCGCTTTTGCGTTGCTCTGGTATTTTCGCGCACGCTGGATCGCGCTGGTGAGGGGCTTTGTCGGGTCGCTCAGGGGGCGCCAGAACGAAGACGGCCACATGATGTGGGCGCTGATTATCGGCACCATTCCTGCGGGGATTGTCGGACTCGTACTTGAAAAGCGGCTCGAAACGCTGTTTCATGACCTGCGCATTGTCGCGCTCGCACTCATGGTCAACGGTGTGCTGCTGTGGTTCGGTGATCGGCTGACGCGTTCTCGCGCCGAGCGCGCGCCTGAATCGCTCACATTCAAGCAGGCGTTCCTGGTCGGCCTTGCGCAGATCGGCGCGCTGATTCCAGGCTTTTCGCGCAGCGGCTTGACGATCATTGCGGGTGTCGGTGCGGGATTGTCGGCTGCCAAAGCGGCTGAGTTTTCGTTCCTGCTCGGCACGCCGATCATCTTCGCGGCCGGTGTGCTTGAATTGCCGAAGTTGTTCCATGCCCCGGACCAACTCGCCGACGCCGTGCTTGGCGGCGTGCTGACGGGTATTGCGGCTTACTTGAGCGTGCGTTTCCTGATGCATTACTTCGAAGGACGCGGCCGGTTGGCGGCGTTTGGCTTGTATTGCGTGATCGCGGGAGCGCTGTGTCTCGGCTGGTTCGTGATGCATCCGCAGCCGGTTTGATTTGCTTCATTGCATGCGAAGCGTCGGAATGATGCTTTGCATGCTTTCGATGAGGTAAAATCCCGGCTCAACTGCAATGCGGCAGTAGCTCAGCTGGATAGAGCATCGGCCTTCTAAGCCGAGGGTCGGGCGTTCGAGTCGCCCCTGTCGCACCAAAGCCTCGCGTTTCTCTCCGGCTCGTTCAATGTTTCCTCTACTGTCCCGAACATCAACCGCACTCCACGCGGGTGTTTATCGGCGACGCTTCAATGCCGTCTGACCCTGGCGTGTGAGAAAGCGAAGATTCATCGTCAAACCTTCACGCCGCCAGTCGCGCAGACAAAAATATTAAATTCGACAAGCGCCGATGTTAGATTTCGCGCCTGGCGGCCTACATCAGATAGTGCTGAGAATGTCTCAAATCGACGCAGAAACGCTCACCGCCTAACGATCTCACGGCAGGGCTCACCGCAGATTAGAGCTTGCAGTTCCGTTGCGACCCCATGATATCCTCGGCCCTTAGCGATACGTGTTTGAAGTAGGTAATGCATGCTCGCGCGCTCGTCCTGCCGCGCACCACGCGGCAAAGCAATCCAACGTCGCCAAGAGGGAAGCACCATGTCACACCCATCTCGCGCGCGCTCGCGCGCCTGCGTTCAAGTCGTCGCACTGTGCGTCCTACTGGCGAGCGGCGCGGCGCAGGCAGCCAACCTTGGCTTTCTTGCCAACTCGCCGATTTCGTACATGAAGCAAGCTGACTTGCAGGCGCTCAACAATGCCGCTCATACGGCACTCGACACCAAGCAGGACGGCGAAGCGCAGGATTGGGACAACAAAGGCACGCACAATTCGGTGGCCATCAAAGGCACCATCACGCCGTCTGACACTGACAAGACTAGCGCGCGCACGTGCCGCAAGCTGACCATCGTCGCTGTGGCCAAGGGCCAGACCCAGACCCAGACCTGGGTGCCTACCGCCTGCAAGGCGGGGGACGGAAAGTGGCAATTGGTGAAGCAATAAAATGCCCCGGCCCGTGACCCCGCGTAATCCCCCTGTATCAAGCGTCCGGAGGAGCCGTTAATGGCCGAGCGGACTGTTTCGTGCGGCGTCGTGATCCTGAACCCGCAAGGCGACGTGCTGCTGTGTCACGCAACCGATACGTCGCACTGGGACGTGCCAAAAGGGCAGGGCGAGCCCGGCGAAGAGCCAGTGGAGGCGGCGTTGCGTGAGCTTGTCGAAGAGACAGGGATCGTGCTGGACGCGGGGCGGCTAAAGGATCTCGGGCGGTTTGTCTATCGTCGGGACAAGGACTTGCACCTGTTCGCCGTGCGCGTCACGGACGAGGAAGTGACGCTGGAAGCGTGCGTGTGCGAATCGTATTTTCCGCGTCGCCGAGACGGCGTGATGATTCCGGAAATGGACGCTTACCGGTGGGTCAAGCCTGTCGATGTCGATCAGTACGCGAGCCGCAGCCTCGTGCGCGTCTTTCAGACCACGCTTTCGCTCACGGAATTGCATCAAATGTTGGCCTGACGAGAATCCGGCTCAGTCGTACGCCCGATCGCTTGGATCGGCGAACAACGCTTTCATTTGCGGCGAAAGCGGGAAGCGCAAATTGATGTTGTCGGGCGGAATGGGTTGCATGAACCATGTGTCGTAGAGCTTGGCGGCTTCGCCCGAACGTTGCATGCCGGAGATCACGTCGTCGACCAGCTTCTTGAATTCGGGGTCACCCTTGCGCATCACGCACGCGTAGCCCTCATGCGCTAGCGAATCGCCGGTCACCACGTATTCGTCGGCTGCCGAGCGCTCGTTGGCAATCTGTCCGTACAACAAAGGGTCGTCCATCACGAACGCGACCGCGCGATCGGTCTTCACCGCATTGAACGCTTCGGCATGGTCCTTTGCGCTGATGATGCGCAGATTCAGGTTCTGTTTCTGCGACATTTCGCGTAGCAGAAGTTCATCGGACGTTCCCGCTGTTGTCGATACGGTCTTGCCGGCCAGATCGGCGTAGTTCCGAATACCCGATTTGCGCTTCACGACCATTCGAATGCCGTACACGAAAAAGCTGTCGGAGAATGCGACAAGTTGCTCGCGCTCGCGAACATGGCCTGTGGAACCGCATTCCAGGTCGATCTGGTGATTCACCACGAACGACATGCGATTCGCCGACGTGATGGCCACCGTGCTCACGGCGAGGTGCGGCTTTTGCAGCCGGCGCCTGACTTCGTCCACGATTTTCATCGCGATGGCTTGCGAGTAGCCAATGGGTTTCTGGTTCGCGTCGAAGTAAGAGAACGGCACCGACGACTCGCGCACGCCCAGCACAATGACGTCGCTTTCGGCGATCTTGCGCAGCGTGGGCGACGTTTGATCGTCCGAAGGGCCGGCCGCGAACGTCGCTTGCGCGGCAAAGACGAGCACGCCCACCGACAACTTCAGTGCCGTGAGCGCCCAGCCGGATTGACGCCGTGACGAGTTCAAGCCGGCTTTCCCCAGCTATCCCGCAAGCTGACAATGCGGTTGAACACCGGCATTCCGGGTTTCGAGTCGATGCGGTCCGCCACGAAATAACCGTGGCGTTCGAATTGATAGCGGTCTTCCGCCATTGCCTGACGGGCCGACGGTTCGAGATACGCGCGGATGACACGCTTTGATTCCGGATTGAGCGCGTCCAGGAATTCGGCGCCGCCCGCGCCTGGCTGCGGTTCCTTGAAGAGGCGATCGTAAAGGCGCACTTCGGCTTCGTACGCGCCTTCAGCGCTGAGCCAGTGGATCGTGCCTTTGACCTTGTAGCTGTTCGCGCCTTCCGTGCCGGAGCGGCTGTCGGGAAAGTAATTGCAGTGCACGGCCGTCACGTTGCCGTTTTCGTCTTTGTCGGCACCCGTGCATTCCACCACGAAGCCGTACTTCAGCCGCACCTTGTTGCCTGGGAACAACCGGAAATAGCCCTTCTTGGGCGCTTCCTGGAAGTCCTCTCGCTCGATCCACAACTCGCGCGAGAACAGGAACTCACGCGTGCCGCGATCCGGGTGATGCGGATGAACCGGCGCGCTACAGGTTTCGCTGGCGCCCTCGG
This sequence comes from Caballeronia sp., assembly GCF_049581465.1. GTDB lineage: Bacteria > Pseudomonadota > Gammaproteobacteria > Burkholderiales > Burkholderiaceae > Caballeronia. The sequence goes on from NZ_JBAUSA010000863.1 coordinate 6,742, forward strand.
GATAGTTGTCGATGATCAGCTTCAGCGGATCCAGCACCGCGATCGCGCGCGGCGCTTTCTCATCGAGATCGTCACGCAACGCGCCTTCCAGCACGCTCATGTCGATCCATGAATCCACCTTGGTCACGGCGACGCGATCGCACATTAGGCGGATGCTTTCGGGCGTGAAGCCGCGACGGCGCACACCGACGATAGTCGGCATGCGCGGGTCGTCCCATCCCTCGACGTGATTCTCGGTCACCAGTTGCAGCAGCTTGCGCTTGCTGGTGATGGCGTACGTGAGATTCAGGCGCGAGAACTCGATTTGTTGCGGCAATGGACGGATGAACTTGCCGTCATCGGCGAGTTGATTCAGGAACCAGTCATATAGCGGCCGGTGATCTTCGAATTCGAGCGTGCACAGCGAATGCGTGATGTTTTCGAGCGCGTCCGACACGCAATGCGTGTAGTCGTACATGGGATAGATGCACCACGTGTCGCCGGTCCGGTAATGATGCGCGAAGCGAATCCGATAAATCACCGGATCGCGCATATTGAAGTTCGGCGAAGCCATGTCGATTTTCGCGCGCAGCGCGTGCTCGCCTTCCTTGAACTCGCCCGCTTTCATGCGGCGAAACAGGTCGAGGTTCTCTTCGGGCGTGCGGTCGCGGAAGGGCGAATTCGTCCCCGCTACCTGGGCCGAACCGCGCGTGGCGCGCATCTCGTCGGGCGATTGGCTATCGACATACGCCTGGCCGCGCTCGATCAGCAGTTCCGCGAATTCGTAGAGCTTGTCGTAGTAGTCGCTCGCGAAATACAGGTGTTCCGTGCCGTTCTGATTCCAGTCGAAGCCGAGCCATTTGACGGCATCGATGATGGAATCGACGTATTCGACGCTTTCCTTTTCTGGATTCGTGTCGTCGAAACGCAGGTGGCAGACGCCGTCGTAATCACGCGCGATGCCGAAATTGACGCAAATGCTCTTGGCATGGCCGATGTGCAGATAGCCATTCGGCTCGGGCGGGAAGCGTGTTTCGACCCGCTGCGACCATTTGCCGTTGCGATTGTCTTCATCAATGATATTGCGGATGAAATTGGATACGGCCGGGGCGTCGTTGCGATCGGTGTTCATTCGAGAAAGAGAGAGCTAAAGGGGGCGCGTGCGTACAACAGCAATAGCGTGCGGCGTGCGTGCGGTGAGACTTTTCGGTGAGACTTATCTGACCTTTGATTCTACCTTAGCAATCCTTGCCGTACTGTGCCGGGCGGGATTTTGCGGTTTTGTCGCGACACCGTTGGGCGAACGACGTGCGCCGGGCCTCTCGCTCGACGACACCGTGTTCTTGCGCGGCTTTTCCTCTTGCCGCTGTCGGCGGGCGCCGCGCGCTATACGATCCCGTATAATCGTCAATCCCCAATTGGCTCCCGGCGTCGCGTGCAGCGTTACTCGCTCGCGTCGCCACCGCACAGAAAAGCAGACCCGCACGCCATGAAAGCCGCCGAAATCCGCGAGAAATTCCTTAAATTCTTCGAGTCGAAGGGCCATACGATCGTCCGCTCGTCGAGCCTCGTGCCCGGCAACGATCCCACGCTGCTGTTCACGAACTCGGGCATGGTCCAGTTCAAGGACGTCTTCCTGGGTACGGAAAGCCGGCCGTATTCCCGCGCGACCACGTCGCAACGCAGCGTCCGGGCGGGCGGCAAGCACAATGACCTCGAAAACGTCGGCTACACGGCGCGTCACCATACGTTCTTCGAAATGCTCGGCAACTTCTCGTTCGGCGACTATTTCAAGCGCGATGCAATCCACTACTGTTGGGAATTGCTGACGAAGGTCTACGGACTTCCAGCGGACAAGCTCAGCGTCACCGTCTATCAGGAAGACGACGAAGCGTTCGCCATCTGGGAAAAAGAAATCGGTGTGCCGAAGGAACGGATCATCCGCATCGGCGACAACAAGGGCGCACGCTACGCCTCAGACAATTTCTGGCAAATGGGCGATACCGGCCCGTGCGGTCCGTGCTCCGAAGTGTTCTACGACCACGGTCCTGAAATCTGGGGTGGGCCCCCGGGATCGGCCGAGGAAGACGGCGACCGCTTTATCGAGATCTGGAATCTCGTGTTCATGCAGTTCAACCGCGACGCGCAAGGCAACATGACGCCGCTGCCCAAGCAGTGCGTCGATACCGGCATGGGCCTCGAACGCCTCGCCGCCGTGTTGCAACACGTGCACAGCAACTACGAGATCGACCTGTTCCAGGCGCTGATCAAGGCGGCATCGCGGGAAACGGACACGCCCGATCTCACCAACAACTCGCTGAAGGTGATCGCGGATCATATTCGCGCGTGCTCGTTCCTGATCGTCGATGGCATTATTCCCGGCAACGAAGGCCGCGGCTACGTGCTGCGCCGGATCGTGCGCCGCGCGATTCGCCACGGTTACAAGCTGGGCAAAAAAGGCGGTTTCTTCCACAAGCTGGTGCCTGATCTCGTTGAACAAATGGGTGCGGCCTATCCGGAACTGCGGGACGCGCAAGCGCGCGTGACGGATATCCTGAAGCAGGAAGAAGAACGCTTCTTCGAGACCATCGAACACGGTATGTCGATTCTCGAAGGCGAACTCGCCGATCTCGATGCAAAAGGCTCGAAGCAACTCGACGGCGAACTCGCGTTCAAATTGCACGATACGTACGGCTTCCCGCTCGACCTGACCGCGGACGTGTGTCGCGAGCGCGGCATCACGGTGGACGAAGCGGCCTTCGACGAAGCCATGGCACGCCAGCGTGACCAGGCACGCGCGGCGGGCAAATTCAAGTCGGCGGCGGGTCTCGAGTACTCGGGATCAAAGACCACGTTTCACGGCTACGAAAGCGAATGTTTCGACAACGCCAGGATCATCGCGATTTACGTGGAAGGCGCGTCGGTCAAGGAATCGCCAGCCGGGCAGCAGGCCATTGTGGTGCTGGATCACACGCCGTTCTACGCCGAATCGGGCGGACAGGCCGGCGATCAGGGCGTGCTCGTGAATGCCAGCGTGCGTTTCGCGGTCGGCGATACCCTGAAGGTCCAGGCCGATGTCTTCGGCCATCACGGCACGGTGGAACAGGGCACGCTCAAGGTGGGAGACGTGGTGAAGGCGGAAATCGATGTGATTCGCCGCGCCCGCACCGCGCGCAATCACTCGGCGACGCACCTGATGCACAAGGCGTTGCGCGAGGTACTCGGCGCTCACGTGCAGCAAAAGGGATCGCTCGTCGATCCTGACAAGACGCGCTTTGACTTCGCCCACAACGCGCCGATGACCGACGACCAGATTCGTCGCGTGGAAGAGATCGTCAATGCGCAAGTGTTGGCGAATACGGCAGGCGTAGTGAGCGTGATGCCCTACGACGACGCTGTGAAGGGTGGCGCGATGGCGCTGTTCGGCGAAAAATATGGCGACGAAGTGCGCGTGCTCGACCTTGGTTTTTCGCGCGAACTTTGCGGCGGGACGCACGTGCAGCGCACGGGCGATATCGGCTTCTTCAAGATCGTGATGGAGGGCGGCGTGGCGGCGGGGATTCGTCGAGTGGAAGCGATCACAGGGGATAACGCCGTGCGCTTCGTGCAGGAACTCGACGCGCGGATCAACGCAGCATCGGCTATTTTGAAGGCCCAGCCGTCCGAACTCACGCAGCGCATTACGCAGGTTCAGGAACACGTGAAGGCGCTGGAAAAGGAACTGGGCGCGCTTAAATCGAAGCTGGCTTCGAGCCAGGGTGACGAACTGGTCTCGCAAGCAATCGAGATTGGCGGCGTTCATGTGCTGGCCGCACAACTGCCGGGCGCCGATAGCAAGACCCTGCGCGAAACCGTCGATAAATTGAAGGACAAGCTGAAGAACGCGGCGATCGTCCTGGCGACCGTCGAAGGCGACAAGGTCAGCCTGATCGCGGGCGTGACGGCGGAAGCATCGAAGAAAGTGAAGGCGGGCGACCTGGTGAACTTCGTCGCGCAGCAAGTGGGCGGCAAGGGCGGCGGACGGCCGGACATGGCGCAAGCGGGCGGCACGGAGCCGGGAAATCTGGTTGCGGCGCTGGCGGGTGTCGCCGACTGGGTGAAAGGAAAGCTCTGAGGAGAGTCGTTCGGTGCGGTAACGTTCAAGCGAGCTTTGCGGTACCGGAAAACATCAGGCTGAATTCTGCGCCTCGGCCGATTTCCACTCGGCACGCTAAAAGGCTTGCTCTGTTCTCACAGAGCAGGCCTTTTTTTTCGAACGCTTGAGATCAAACCCATTTCATCACGGGTGGAAAGCCAATCGACAGGTGCGGGGTTTCCAGCAGGAAGCGCGCAGCACGCAGCGCGCGGGCATCCAGTCCGTCGGCCGGGGATTTACCGCGTCTTCACGCTCTTTCACGCGAGCCGTTAAAATATCGGCCACGCTCATCCCTTGCCCCGGCGCCCTCCGCATGCAACATTTCGCCTCCGATAACTACGCCGGCATCTGTCCCGAAGCGCTCGCCGCGCTAATCGACTCTAACAATAGCGGTCACGAGCCAGCCTACGGCGACGATTCCTGGACGCAGCGCGTGTGCGACCGCATTCGCGACCTTTTCCAGACCGACTGCGAAGTTTTCTTTGTGTTCAACGGCACGGCCGCGAATTCGCTCGCGCTCGCGTCGCTTTGCCAGTCGTATCACTCGGTGATCTGCCACGAGCTCGCGCACATTGAAACCGATGAATGCGGCGGCCCCGAATTCTTTTCGGGCGGCTCGAAATTGCTGACGGCGCCGGGTATCGACGGGAAGCTTACGCCGGATGCCATCGAGGCGATCGTTACGCGTCGCGCCGACATCCACTATCCGAAGCCGAAAGTCGTCACGCTCACGCAGTCGACGGAAGTCGGCACGGTGTACACCGTGGAAGAAGTACGCGCGATCGCGGCGATCGCCAAGCGCCGTCATTTGAAGGTCCACATGGACGGCGCGCGCTTTTCGAACGCGGTTGCGACGCTCAACGTCCACCCGTCCGAAATCACGTGGCGCGCGGGGGTGGAC
>NZ_JBAUSA010000864.1:0-3482 GCF_049581465.1 Caballeronia sp.
AGTGGAAGATGCGGGCTGGAGCGCGGGCGCGGAACGGGGGAATCTACAGCACGCGACCGCCGAACGGCGCGCGCAGATTGCCGACAATCGCCTTCGGGCTACAGGGCTGCGCGGCATCGCGACGCTAACAGCAAGCGATCTGGACGCAACCGGCCTCCCCCTGACCACGACGCTGCGGGGAACCCTCGATGATGTGGTCTGGCCGACCGGAACGACCGCCTTGCCCGCGCTCACCAGCCTGTCCGGCGGGATCGCCAGTCAGGTTGAGAACATGCTTGCCGAACCCGTGCGCTCCCAACCGTTCATCTGCACGGGCGGCAAGTTCGACGAGGTCGCGCAAGTCACCTTTCCCAGGGCGGTTCGAGTCACCGACGTGCCGCAAGACGCCGACATCACGGACGTGTTTTTCGATTATTCGTCGCGCTATGTCTTCGACCCCGCCACGAACGTGCTTCAGGTCGAGCGTCACCTGGACGCGACCTTTGGCAAGCAAGTGTGTTCGCCCGCGGAATTCGTCGTCATGCAACCGGCGTTGAAACGGATAGAGCGGGACACCAAATCACAAATCATCGTCAAGGCGACGCGGCAATGAGCGGCTCAACTCGCACCGTGATGGGGTTCGGGCCTATGCTCTTCTAAAGCTCAGGCAAGCGGCCTGTCCCCACGGAGGCGACCATGAACCACGCCAAGACCCACAAAAATGGCGCGGCCGGCGATATCGATATTCGCCGGCATCAATCAAGCTTGATCGTGGAGATTGCTATCGCGTTCCCGGTCACTATCGCGGTGTGGCTCGGCATCTACTATTTCCTGCCGCCACTGACCGGAATGGAGAATACGCTGGCGCGACTGGTGGTCGCCCTCAAATGCTGCTGTCTCGCTATCCTCTTCTGCTTCCTCACAGGCATTGAAGCGGTCGCGCATGAACGCCTGCGATGCGCCGCGATCGACCCGTTGTCGGGTTATGAAACGCGTCGGATGAGGATAAATATTCGATACCTCCAACATACGCTCGAACAGTTGGTCCTGTTCGTTCCCGGGCTGTTCGGCCTCGCGTTCTACTGTTCCGACGGACGCTCGATGCGCGCTGTCATCGCTACGACGATCGTTTGGATTGCTACGCGTATCGCTTTTTGGATTGGATACCACTACGGGTCGCAACATCGTGCCATCGGTGCCCCCGGCATGATGCTTAGCATGCTGATGTTGCTCTATGTCTGCGCCAGGATCGGCTTCGAGATCGCAGGACTCGCCGGCGCGATCGCGCCACTGGTTGTGTTTGGATGTGCGGAAGCTTTTCTCGTGCGTGCGACCAAGCCGGCTCGCTCGCCCTGATGTTGAGACTGAGGAGTTCCTTGTCGAAGCGCTTTCGCTCGTGGTGGGCAAGTCGCATCCGCACGCGAGAAAGCGTGGCCCGATGGCGCTGCGGGACTTTGAGCGGGAATCGCTGGTGCTTTTGAACGAAGAGTTTGCGACGCGCCACTATATCGATCGTTATTGCAGGCAACACGGCGTTGCACCGCGCATTGCGATCGAGGTCAACTCGATCAGTGCGGTCGTCGAGATCGTGCGCCGAGGCCGGCTCGCCACCTTACTGCCCGACGCAATCGCGCGCGAGAATAACGCCCTATATGCGGTCAAACTGGAGCCCGCGTTGCCACAACGAACGGCCGCGCTGCTACAGCGCAAGGGCGCTTACCGAAGCGCGGCCGCACGGGCATTTGTCGAGCTCGCGCGGCATACGAGCAAGGCTTAAGACTTGTATGCTGAGGTTGGACGGCTGCACGGGAAAACCCTTATTGCCCGAATCGTTGCAGGACAATAGCCTTCGTCGTTCTGATAATAGAACGACGTTCTGTCAGACAGAACGAATAACAGTGCCTTTAAAGTGACGGAGACAACCCATGGCAAACCCACCCATCACGGGGACACCCGGTATCGACGGCGCTGTGTTCGGCGTCAACGCGCGCATGGACCGGTTACCCGCCACGCGCTCGATCTGGCTGCTCGTCTTCATGCTGTCCATTGGAGGCTGGTTCGAGTTCTACGACCTGTTTTTCACGGCCTATGTTGGCCCTGGGCTGGTTAAGAGCGGCATCTACTCGACGACGACCGAATCGTTCTTCGGTTTTTCGGGACTCGGCGGATTCGTGGCGGCGTCGTTCGCCGGGTTGTTCATCGGCACGTCCTGCCTGGCGGGCATGGCGGACCGCTATGGCCGCAAGGCGGTGTTCACCGTGTCGCTGCTTTGGTACTCGGCCGCGACGCTGATCATGGCGTGCCAGAGCACGGCGCTCGGCATCAACGCGTGGCGCCTGATCGCGGGGATTGGCGTGGGGGTGGAGCTGGTGACGATCGACACCTATGTCAGCGAGCTCGTGCCCAAGCATCTGCGTGGCCGGGCATTCGCGTTCGTCCATATGGTTCAGTACAGCGCCGTCCCCACCGTGGCGCTGCTCGCATGGTGGCTGGTACCGCAAGCGCCGTTTGGTCTCGATGGCTGGCGCTGGGTGGTCATCATCGGCGCACTCGGCGCACTGGTGGTCTGGGTGATTCGCCGCGGCGTCCCGGAAAGTCCCCGCTGGCTTGCCCAACAAGGTCGTGCAGCCGAAGCGGAAGAGGTGCTGGGCAAGATTGAGCGCAAGGTCGCCGCGCAATACCGGGGCGAACTGGCCGCGCCGGTTGCATCGGTCGAACCGGCAACGACGAAGGCGTCGTTTCGCGAGATCTGGCAACCGCCCTATCGGCGACGCGCAATCACCCTGCTGGTCTTCAATTTCTTCCAGGCGATCGGTTTCTACGGCTTTGCATCGTGGGTTCCTACCCTGCTGATCTCCAAGGGCGTAACGATCACGCACAGCCTGATGTATGCGTTCGTCATCGCCATCTCGAACCCGTTCGGACCGCTGCTCGGCATCGCGATCGCTGACCGGATCGAGAGAAAGACGCTGATCGTCTTGTCGGCGCTGGGCATTGTGGTGTTCGGCAGTCTCTTCGCAGTCCAGACTTCCGCCGCCCTGCTGATGTTGCTCGGCGTGGCGATCACCATCTCCGGAACGCTGCTTTCGGTCGGCTACCACGCGTACCAGACGGAGTTGTTCCCCACTCGCGTGCGGGCTCGCGCTGTCGGCTTTGTTTACTCCGTGTCGCGTCTGTCCGCGATGTTCTCGGGCTTCATGATCGCGTCCGCATTGCGTCACTTCGGCGTGACGGGCGTCTTCGCGCTCATCAGCGTGTCGATGATCATGGTGATGGCTTCGATCGGCATCTTCGGGCCACGCACCAACGGCCTTAATCTCGATGAAATCTCACACTAGCTGCTAGCTGAGGAGTCTCAACATGGCATTGCCATTGTCCGGAGTGCGGGTGCTGGATCTGTCCAACGTCCTTGCCGGTCCCTTTTGCGCTTATCAACTCTCGATGCTCGGCGCCGAAGTCATCAAGATCGAAAACCCTGAAGGCGGCGACCTCGCGCGGCGGCT
>NZ_JBAUSA010000865.1:0-3055 GCF_049581465.1 Caballeronia sp.
CGGGGCGGCATAACAATACACCGCCGCTTCTACACTACCTGATTAGAACTTGTGGATGATGCCCACGCCGACAGCAACCATGCTGCGCGACGACGCCGGTGAGCTGTTCTGGCCGTCACCGATAGCTGCCGTTGCGTTGATGATGGTCTTGCCATTGGTGCCCAGCGTCTGACCGCCAGCAAGCTGATACGCTTCCAGCGCATACAGACTGGTACTCTTGGAGAGCGAGTAGTACTGCGAGAGGTTGAACTGGCTGTAACTAGCCGCGCTCGTGATGCCGTTCGATTCCGTTGCACGGGTGTAGCTATAGCCGGCGCCAAGGTCCAGCACCGTGATCGGCCTCCAGTGCAGCACGGCACCACCCGTGTTCCAGATCCCAGTTCCGTGGAACGCCGAGTTGACGCCCGATTCGTATTGCACGTTCGAATAGGCGAATGAAACGTCCCACGCCGAATTGAACGCGTAGCCGCCCGTCACTGCAACGCGCTGCTGCTTTGCTGCCGTCTGGAAGCCGTTATTGATAGCCGAGACGCCCGCCTGCCCGGTGCCGCTAATCATCGTCGAGTTCGGACCCCATGCGCCGCCGCCCGGCGTCGAGTTGTCGACGCGCTGGATACCTGCTGCGATCCCGAACGGGCCGGCCAGGTACTGTGCTGCCGCGCTCCAGGTTTGACCCGCGCCCAAGCTACCCGGCACGCCGCCCAGCGCGTATGAACCGCTGACCGTCAGACCGTGGATGTTCGGCGACGTGTACACCAGCGAGTTATTCTGGCGATAGATCGTGTCCATCGCGTCGATATCACCCGGGTGCGCGCCGTATGCGCCCGTCAGCCAGTTGGTCGGGCTATACGGCGAGAGCAGCGTGTAGTACGGCGTGTACTGGCGGCCGGCCGTGAACGTACCGTAGTTCGCATTGGTCACACCGACATACGCTTGCCGGCTGAACATCAGACCCGAGGTGTTCTCGGCACCGTTCGTGCTGTTGTAGCCCTCTTCCAACTGGAAAATGGCCTTCGTACCGCCGCCCAGATCCTCACTGCCCTTCAGGCCGAAGCGGTTGCCCGCCCAGATGCCCTGGACCATCTTGACTTGCGAACGGCCGCCAGAGTTCGAACCCAGCGTAGCCGAGCTGCTCTGATAGCCGATCCCCGTATCGACCAAACCGTACAACGTCACGCTGCTTTGCGCATGCGCGCCCAGGGCGACCAACCCCAGAGCCGAACCTAGAAAAGCCTTTTTCATTTTTACTCCTCTGTTAAAAATTTTTCTTCGTTTCCGGCGCCCACGCACGCCGCTGGGTGTGGATTGTGTGTTCAATCAAAACACCGGATGGCCGTTGATGATGCTTGGCAGCCACGTCGAAAACATCGGTACGTAAGTCACAATGTTGATCGCGCTGAAGATAGCCAGGTAATAAGGCCACGCCACTTTGGTGGTTTCACCTATCGAGACATTTCCGATCGCGCAGCCGATGAACTGCACCGAGCCGATCGGCGGATGCACGAGCCCCAATGAACAGTTCAGCAAAATCATGATCCCGAACTGCACCGGGCCAACGCCAGCGTGCATCGCCATCGGCAGGAACAACGGCGTGGTGATCAGGATGTGCGCGGCCATGTCGACGAATGTGCCGAGGAAGATCTGAAGGACGTTGATGTAAAGCAGCATCAGCCAGGGCAGGCTCGTCGCACCGTTAAGCATGTGTTCGATCGCATCGGGAATTTCCAGATAAGCCATCTGGAAACGCAGCATGTTCGACACGCCGATGAGCAGCAGCACTACGCCGGTGGTTTTAGCCGCCGTTGAAAGCGCATGAAAGAGCTTCTTCATCGTCATCGTCCGATAAACGACGATGGTCAACACAAGTGAATAAGCCACGGCAATGGCTGCCGCTTCCGTCGCTGTGGCAATACCTCTTGCTACGCAGACCAGAATGATCGCGATCACCATCAAGCCGGGCAACGCGCCAAGGAACGTGCGTGCCACCGCGAACCAGCCGGGAAAACGCTGCAATTCGGTCGAGCCGTCAGGCCGGCGCGGATAACCGTATTTGACCGCCTGCCAGTACGCAGCAAGGAGCACGAAACCCATCACCCACAGAACCGGCAACAGCCCCGAAAACAAAAGGTCACCGATCGACACGCCGCTCATCTGCTGACCATTCAACGTCCCGGTGATGCCCTGTGCGGCGAACGCATAAATGATCATGTTCGTCGACGTAGGCATCAGCGCGCCCGCGAGCGACGAATGGGTCGTCACGTTGACAGCATAGGCCGCGCTGTAGCCTTCGCGCTTCATCATCGGAATAACGACGCCGCCCATGGCTGAGGTATCTGCCGTCGGCGAACCGGACACGCCGCCGAACAACGTGCACGCGACCACGTTCGCCATGCCGAGCCCACCGCGGAAATGGCCCACGGTGGCCTGCGCGAAACGCAGGATGCGGTCGGCGATACCGCCGTGCAGCATCAACTCGCCGGAGAAAATGAAGAACGGGACTGCGAGGAACGAAAACGCGTTCATGCCCGAAATCATCGACTGCATGGCGGTGGCCGCCGGCAACCCTTCATGCATATAGGTCAGGACGCACGAGAGCCCCAGTGCGAACGATACAGGAACCCCGAGTACGAGGAAAACGAGGAGGCTAACTGAGAGGATGGCAAGTTCCATGATTCTTCTATTTCTGTTTCTGTGCGAAAAAACCCAGCAGGTTCTCGAATGAGAACAGAGCGATGCAGACACTGGCAACGATCGGAATGAGGTAACGAAGCGCTTCCGGAAGACCCAGAATCGGGATCTTGTCGTCCATGGTTGTCTCCGCCATCTGCAAGCAGCCGAAGAAAATCGCCACGGCCAACACAATCAGGCACAGATGCTGGAACGCCTGCGCGACCACTTGACCTTTCGGCGGCAATTTCTTGACGAGCGAATCAAGCCCGATATGGCCGCCCTCACGAACCTTGAGCGCGGCGCCGAACATGGCGATCACGATCACCAGCAGGAGAGCGATCGGTTCGACGAAATCGGGGGCATCGCTAAAGACATAGCGCATCAC
>NZ_JBAUSA010000866.1:0-4859 GCF_049581465.1 Caballeronia sp.
CACGATTGTGAGCGCTTATCGGACGGCACGTTGTTCTCAAGGTACAGCGAATGTAGATCCGCCGGAACGATTTTCGCGAGTTCCTCGTCGCTGGCGTAGGTCAAGACCCGTACCGCGACGGCGCAGAGGTCGTTGAGGATCTCAACGGGGGCGTAGTCGGAGTGGCGATAGACCCCGAAATGGGGCCGAGATCCGTCGATGATGTCGTAGACGGTGCGCTGAGCGGCTAGTAGCGGGTGGTCCTCGTCAAAGCGGGCAACGGTGACTGCGGACAGATCGGCGTTACAACGCCTGATTGAGGGCGTCTCGGCGCTGTGGATGGGAGTCGCGCAGCGCCCCGGTGTCGGGACAATATCTCCCGGAAATGGCCGCTGCCGCTGAGCCTTCCCGCATGACGGGCACAGTTTCGCCAGTAGGCAATGGTGCCGCGGGCAGGCGAAGGACCAGCCTAAGCGCCACCGCAGCTGCCATCGCCCCTGCGTGTCATGAAGACAGGCCGGGCAGTATTTCGAGCCACTCCCCCACCCCCATGGAAAGCCGGCCTTCACTCCCCGGTGAGGCCGGTCGATCAACACTGCGCGGCCGTCGTAATGCGACAGCGTCGTGGCCTGCAGGACTGTTCGGTCGACCCCTGTCGCCTGTGACAGCGCCGCAGCCTCTGGTGGCGTGAGGTTGTGGACGCATCTCTGCATCCACAGATAGCCTTGCGGACTTGGTAACTGGATGCCGTCACGAAGCTGTGCGCAGGGCGTTCCCATGCGCGCTGCGAGCGTTTCCATCCAGGAGTCGAAGGCCTCGCCCTGCAGGGGTGCGATGCGAATCGGCAGCGTGCGTGGCCCGGTCACCGGCGCCGTCGTCGACCACCTGGGCGCTTGAGGAGTTCGCCGACATCGACGTGGAGCGCTTCGGCTATGTCGAACAGTCTCTCGTAGAGCAGACCGCGTCGGCCGTGCTCCACATCGATCAGCACGTTGCGCGTCACTCCGGACTCCAAGGCAAGCGCTTCCTGTGTCATCTCTCGTGCCAGGCGCAGTGTGCGGATGTTGTCTCCGACCACTTCTCGCCAGTGCTGCCACCGTGCGACCCGTTCCGGGTTGTTCTGGCTGGGTCGCGTAGGCACGCCTTCAGATAAGGCGGCGAATCTGGCAAAGTCTGCCCTACTAGTAGGGCTTGTTTTCTGGACCGCTTGTCGCTCCGGCCATTCGCGCAATCGCCCGGAGCGAACAAGTCTGCTCTTTTAGTGGTGCTGAATTGTCCGACGAATCGGAGCTTCGCGCCTATTGCAGGGAGCGGGCGCAATTGGGCGCGCTGGTCATGTTGCCCGGAAAAGGCGAGCATGCTCCGAAAGACGCTCACCGATTCACCTTCGTAGTGCACTACTAGCAGGGCATCATGAGGGCATGGCGACCGGCGCGCCGGCAGCAAAATCCGACCCTCCCGGGTGCACCGGGGCTGGGCAGACGATGCGGACGTTGCCCATCCGAGTCAATCCTGTGGCCGAGGAAAGCCTTGACTCGTGGCTGGAGGCTTTAGCTAGCCGCACCAGCTCTACTTGGGGCGAAATCTTGCAAGCGACTGGCTTTTTCCACGCTCGTGGCAACACTGCTTCGCACTGGGCAGCGCGGGCGATCGTATCGCTGACTGCCGAACAGCTCGACGTCGTCAGCCACTGCACCGGGGTCCGACCACGTCGGCTGCGGGAGATGACTCTGCAGCCGTGGATCAAGGACACGAGCTCGCAGCGACGCTCCGTGGCCTCTCTGCGGGTTACTGGCTCACGGTTCTGTCCAGTCTGCCTGAGCGAGCGCGGTGGACGGTGGCGGGTGTGGTGGCGGTTGCGTTGGGCCTTTGCTTGCCCTGCGCATGCGTGCCTGCTGGCCGACACCTGCAACGTGTGTGGCGGTCTCCAACGCACGGCGCCACCGCGCTTCCGTGACGTACCGAACCTGGGTTCGTGCTCGCGTGTTATCCCGCAATCCGGTCAAATGCGACGATGCGGTGGATCGCTATCGAGTGTGCGCGTCCTATGTCTGGACAACGATCTGGCGATCGAGGTTCAACGTGAGCTTCTGTGCGTGCTTCATGCGGGGCGTGCGTCGGGCGGGATCTACGCCTCAACACCGGTGCCCTCGGCGATGTTCGCCCGAGATCTACGAGTCTTAGGGCAATGGATGTTGCGTCACGGGCGAGCCCACGATGTGGCCGCCCGGATTTCCGATCAGCTTTGGCAGCATTATGCGCTCAGAGCGGCGAACGATGTGTTCCGGCCACTGATTACGAATCATGGCGCACGGATGACGTCCTCGAGCCCCGCCGCCGACGCGGCCATCGCATGTATGGCAGCGCCGATCTTGCAGTCTGCCGACATTGAAACCGCCGCCAAGTCTCTGCAGTGGGTGACGTCATCGATGTGCTGGCGTGGAGTATCACCCTCAAAGCGCTGCAACTATTGGCCTGGAACAACCAGTCCGGCGCTCGACGCGCTGCGGCGAACGGTGCAATGCGCAAACGATCGGGTTGGCCGCACACGACCGCCGTCCATAGCGCTGCAGACGTGAACGCACTGAGGAGCGCGCTCGAGTGTGATCAGATGTCGTCGGTGGTAGGCCCAAGCGTTGAATCCTCAATCGCGGCTTGACAAAGTCCAGTCGCTTGGCGATCGCGTTGACCACGTGTGGGTCAACGAACACTGTGAACTCACATTTGCGCAGTTTCGAGTGGTCAGCTGAGGGCGGCGCGATTGCCGCGAGCAGGTCGCGCCACGACGATGTACGTCGTTGCGTAATTGCCGCCAGCCCAGCCACAATTGCAAACCGTTCACCCGGTAGTGGAAGTCCTGATGGGCAGTGTTTGTGGCGACATCGCTTGCAGAGCACTGATTTAGGAGGCGCGTCGTTGTCCAGTGGTGCGTGTGTGCAGGCGTCGGGTCCGAAAAGCTGCGTCGAGTTCTTTGCGTGCTTTCTCAGCGGCGCTGTCGATCTTGATGGTGTCAAACAGCTCGCGGCTTAACGCTTCACCGCCGGTTCGCACCGCCCGAGCGCATCCGCGTCGAATCAGTTCCATGAGTGAACCGATGTGCCCTGTGCTCCGCGTGTACAGATACTCCGACAAATCATCTGTTAGCATGCCTGGCCGTTTCGATCCCAGGATGAGTCGCTCTTCCACGGTGGCTACCAGGGTGTTCCATTGCCGGCGTTCTTTGTCGTTCGTCAGACGGTAGGGTCGCATCTGCAACATTGTTGTGCGGCGAGCCGTTTGTTCGAACCGGATGGCTTGGTAGTCGGCACTGTCGGAGCTGCTAGCTAAGTCTTCCATTAGTACGCCGCGCTCGTCGAGTCCGATCCCGATAAAGAACAACGTCAACGGGAACTCGTTGGCGATGTACTTGAAGTGGTTGCTGATCTCCACTCCCCCGGAGCGCTGCCAGTGCAAGAAGTGAAGGTCGTCGATGATGAGTAGCCGTGTCTCACAGCTTAATACGCTGTCCAAAGCTCGCTGTCCAAGTTCTATCGTCGTTCCGCGCTGTCCCGGATGTGCGTAGTACTCGCACAGGGCTCTGCTGAAGTCCTTCATGCTGGTGTTGCCGCGCATCCCGATCCGGCACACCGGCCATCGTTCATTGCCCGCGGCGGTGAATGCACCGTGCCGCAAAATCTCGCGCTTGTGAAACTCTTTGGCGAATGCCTCGGCCGCACATGTCTTGCCCAAGCCTGGGTAGCCCTCTAGTGCCACGGCGCCCTTAGCGTGATTTCCGTCCTGGGTGCTGCTATCCATGATGTCCCACAGGTCCTCGTGGAGGGCCGCGAGTTGGGGTGTTCGAAGCGGCCCAATGTTGTTGTGCCAATCAGCGCGCCGCTGATTGTAGTTGTCGGCGGCTTCCTCACTGAGGCGGCGGATCTGGCGTCTAGACAGCTCTTCGGGCCTAACACGCTTGGGCGCTTCAACGTAGTCTCGCCAACCTTCTTTTCGCGACAATGTGAGGTTGTCGAGGTTCGGTGACTTCGGACCACGCTGATTATCTGCTGCGTTCATACGTCCTCCAAGATCTCCTCGTAGAAGTGACCGTCGTCGATGCGCGGGTCGTCATCGAGTTCGTCGATGAATTCGGGGTCGTCAGCCTCTGTCGCTGCTGACGCATCGGAAATCTGTTGCCTCATAGGCGATTCAGGAACATGCGCCGCTTGCTTGACATCCAAGGTCAGACCGGACTGCTCGCGCGACAAGCGCAGGGCAGCTCGTCGCTCGGCCATCGTGTGTCCTTGACCGAGGTTGCGGCGCTCGAGGAATTCAGACAACGCCAACTTGTCGTCGAAATAGCGGCGTTTGGCCTTCACCAGTTCACGGGCGAACAACAGCCCGTCCTCGTTCATCGGGCCATTACACAGCGCTGCATGATCCCACGTCAGCGGATGCCACTTTCGGGTCACCTTCCGGTCGAAGAAATAGACGAAGCGCACATCGGTGGGGTCGACGTGAAACGGCCACTCCCCCTTATGTTCTCGGAAGGAACTCTTCTCCCCGGGCCGATATCCCGTCAGTCCAGAACCGCGGTAGATACGCTTGTCGATCTGGATCCCGTAAGGCTGGATCGTCCGCCATTCCACTTTCAGGAAGTTGTAGGCAAAGTCCGGGTCGCGCGGCGCCTCGATGTAGCCGGCGCGGGCGACGCCGTGCTCGAACATTTGCGCCGGGCTCATTCCCAGTTTCCACAGTCCGACCTCTCCGACACCGTCGTGCGGCTTATTGTGGTAGCAGACGGCTATCCATTCGCGAAGTAGTGCCTCCAGTTCATCGATAAAGAAGAAGGCGTCCCGTTCTGGAGCGACACCGCGGGAATACACATCTGGGCCCTTGTAGCC
>NZ_JBAUSA010000867.1:0-1921 GCF_049581465.1 Caballeronia sp.
GCCTAATGCCGCCGCGGCCGGCTCCAGCTCGAGCAAAGCCGAAAGAACGCCAGCGTGGCAAAGGTCGAGACGCACTTTATTCAAACCGCTCAGGCGCAGTGAATCGAGCATCAATTGCTGGATTTCCAGATCGGCTTCGAGACCCGCGTGACCGTAGCTTTCCGCGCCGATCTGGATCAGCTCGCGCGTAGCGTGCAGGCCGCGCGGCCGCGTATGAAGCACGTTGCCCGCGTAACAAAGACGCGTCACGCCCTGCCGGTTCAGCAAATGCGCATCGATACGCGACACTTGGGGCGTGATGTCCGCGCGCAGCCCGAGGGTGCGGCCCGACAACTGGTCGACGAGCTTGAAGGTGCGCAGGTTCAGGTCGCTGCCGCCGCTGGTAAGGAGCGATTCGAGGTACTCGAGCATCGGCGGCATGACGAGTTCATAGCCATACGAACGGAATCGATCGAGCAGCCGGCGGCGCAATTCTTCGATCTTGCGGGCCTCGGACGGCAGTACGTCGGCGATATTCTCGGGGAGTAACCAGGTGGACATCATGCATTTCCTACGGGACGGTTGAGCGCGGCGACTATCAGTATCGGCGTAACGGTATTGCCGGTGCCGCCGGTCAAGGCAAACGGGTGATTGTATGGGCGATGGGACGAACGACTGGCCAAGGGGACCGGGCCGTACTCCCGTCGGCGATCAAGTCGCCAGCAACAACAGGATAATGCCGAGCACCATCGCGATAAGGCCACCGATACGAATATGGTGAGGCGGCCGTTCCGCAATCCGGCGGAACGTGTCGCGCCAGGAATTGGGGAATACGAACGGAAACATCCCTTCGATGATCAGCATCAACGCGATCGCGAGCAGTAACGATGCAGCCATATCCATTGGTTTGAAGGCGCCGCGGCTCGAGCCGCGACGCTTGGGTGCTAGCGCTTGCGCGCGAGCTCCGGGGTGGCATCGGTACCGCTCGGAGCACCGCCATTCGGGCTGCGCATGAAGCGGAAGAAATCGCTGTTCGGATCGACAACCATCACGTCGCCAGCGCCAAAAGTCTTTTTATACGCTTCAAGGCTTTGATAGAACTGGTAGAACTGCGGATCGACGCCGTACGCCTCGGCCGCGATCGACGCTGCCTGCGCATCGCCCTCGCCCTTCACCGTCTGCGCTTCCTTGTAGGCATCGGCGAGAATCGCTTGCTGTTGCCTGTCGGCATCGGCCTTCACTGCGTCGGCGTCAGCCGTGCCCTTCGCGCGTTCCTCGGCCGCCGCTTGCTGGCGCGCCGCGATCATGCGCTTGTAGACGGAATCAGCCACGGCGGGCGGAAAGTCGATGCGCGTCAGTTGCAGATCCACCAGCTCCACGCCAAATGCCGCAGCCGGCTGCTCGACGATCTTTCGCGCTTCGGTCGAAATATCCTGCTGCTCGCCGAGTGCATCGCTGAGCGTTCGCTTCGTGAACGCGGCGCTCAGCGCCGTGCGCGCGAGCGCAGCCAACCGCTCCTGGGCAGTCTGCGTATTCTTCTCGTTGCTTTCGAACAGCTTGAGCGGATCGGCCACGCGATACTTGATGACGGTATTCACCAGGACATCGTTCTTGTCCGATGTCGAAAACCGGTCGGAGCCAGGTTCATCGAGCGTCAGCGTACGCGTGTCGATCAAGGTGAGGGTCTGGAACGGCGGCGGCAGCTTGAAGTGCAAGCCCGGCAGGACGATCTCGGGCGCGCCTTCGCCGTGCTGCGAGATAACACCCGCGTGCCGCTCGTCCACGACAAACATCATCGATGAACCGACGAACAGCACGACAACAACCGCTACCACGAGCGCAATGATTCGATTCATGATCGCGCCCCTCATTGCGTGTCGTCTTCACGCGAACGCGAGCGGAACGCGTCGCGTGAGCGCAAGGGTTCGCCTGCGGACTGCCC
>NZ_JBAUSA010000868.1:0-4131 GCF_049581465.1 Caballeronia sp.
GTGCTATATATAAGGATCTATTCCCTAAGAATCAAAAGAGACAACCAGCCAGCGTCCCCGGTGATCTCGAACGCCTTTTGGGATTGGGTTTTCATCGATTTTTGATTTTTAAGTTGATGCGCGAAGCCAAGGCGCACGCCAAATTGCTTTCAGACGTTGTCGAAGCAACCTGGGAACATCTGCGAAACGCCAAGCATCCGATCAACTACCTTCGCGCCCTGCTGCGAACGCCTGTGGATTTCAGCCATCAAGTACGTACCAAGTTCGCTGCAGCTGAACAGCAACAGGCGACCGTCGAACACGAGAAGCAAATCGCGTCGACCGTTACCGAGTTCGCCGGCAAGACATTTATCGACAGCACAAATACCCGCTTGATCACCGTCTCAGCTTCAGCGGAATCCATCGTCATGCAGCATTACGCCGAATCGGCACCGCGCATCGCCGTCGCTAAATGGCAGGAAGAATTTGTCGCCGCTGTAAAAGCGCACAAAATCTCCCTCATAACTGAAGCAAGTGCCAACGCGTTCAAGGCCAAGCGCGGCCAGCGGTCAACTTCCTCAGATGTAACCGAACCCAGCAGTGTCCAACCTTCTAACGCCCGCGAAAGAACGTCCCAGATACATCAGCGTCTCAGCGACATAAAAAAGCTCTTGAGAAGCGCATGCGCCAATCTTCCAGCGTCCAATCCAGATCTACGATCCGTAGGAGCCGGCCATCTGTCCCGTTCACCTAACGTCCCCGTGACCGCTATGGGAAAAACCGAAATCCATCGTTGAACTGCCTAAAGAGCCGCCTAAGCCGACGCCGAATCAGCAGGAATGCCCCGATTAAACGACACGGACCCAGTGAAGTAAGTAAATGCAATATGGACCGGGCACGGGACGATAGCTGGTAGCGCACAGGCACCGCTGGACCAGCGGCGCAGCTTAGTAGTCGCAAGACCAGCGGATTCGGAGACAACTATTGCGCACATGACATCGCTGGAAAATAACCATTTGCCTCGAGATCACGCTCCCGAGGCATTTTTCCAACTAACCGCCAACCCTGAACGTGCATTATTCGTCAGCACCTATAAGACCTGAAAGTACCAACCCCCCTTTACCGCTCACGAAGACACCCAAAGTAGCGCCCGATATTTCACGGATCCGTCGTCATCCGAACTCCAGGCCGCGAAGGATCGTGAACGGTACATCCGATCTCCTCACCGTCCACGTTACGCTTGGATATATCGCTGCGAAGCTTGTGCCGCAAGGTCGGAGCCGCCCCACCGGGGCCAACCCATTAGCCGGATTGCTTCGTCCCGCCAAAGTCGTTCTCAATCGCGAAGCCGGAGGTCGGTCCATTTTCCAATTTCTTCTTTAGCAAGCGCCCGGTTAAAGTCGTGAACAGACGATGCCGATTTCCGATCCTCCACCCCTGGATTACAACTCCGGATCTGCCCCCATCATTGCCGCCCCCACTGAAAACCGACCGTGTCGGTGCCAATTGGCCGTAAGCGACACGCTCGGCGAACCAAGCCGCGAATAGCAGACGGCGCAACCAAATCTCAACATATATCACTTGTTTTGATATATATAAAACTCGATGATATAGTTTGCAACATGCAAACCGATCAATGGCATTTCGCTCGCCCCAAACTCGCCGCGGGCTACCTACAGTTGTTCGGACTAGGGCTATCGTCGGCTCGAACGCTATTTGCGCGCCGGCGGATGGGGAAGACAGAATTTCTCCTCAAGGACCTCGTGCCGGCCGCGTGCACGACCGGGTACCTCTCGGCGTACGTCAACTTATGGGATGACGACGACGAACCCGCTGGCGCGCTGGTCGGAGCGCTCTACGCGGCGATCGAACCAAACTGGTGGACGAAACTCGCACGCCACGCCAAACGACCACTAAAGCGGATCAAGGCAACGGGAAAAATCTCCGCGTTCGGCGAAGCATCGGTTGAAGCGGAAATGTCGACGGAAGACAAACAGTTCGTCGGTACGCTACTGTCAGAAGCGCTCAAAGCCTTCGATGCACAGCCAAGACCTATGCTGCTAATCATCGACGAAGCGCAAGTCCTCGCGGCCGCAACTCATTCAAATTTTGCGCACGCACTGCGCGCTGGACTTGACGTTCGAAAGGACCGCCTAAAGGTCATCTTTGCGGGCAGTTCGGAGCCTACGCTGCGGACCATGTTCGGGCGCTCGTCCGAACCGTTTTTCAACTGGGCACCGCTCGAACCCTTCCCGTTACTCGGTCGCGATTTTCTTGAGTTCATGGTCGAAAAAGCAAATAACATCGCGACCCATCAACTGTCAGTAAAGCACGCCGTCAAGGCGTTTGAACAACTCAACAGTACACCTGAATTTTTTAGGCGTTTCATTGAGCGCCATCTAACCTATCCGTTCGATGGACCCGACGGCGCACTCCAGTTCACAAAAGAACATGTCTTCAACAGCGACCAGTTCAAGCGCCAATGGACTTGCCTGCTACCCGCGGATCGAGCGTTGCTCGGCATGATGGCGCAAGGTATGGTCACTGACTTCCATGGGCAGGCAGCACGCGAACAACTCGGCAAGCTGCTGGGCCTTCCCAAACCACCGCCGATGAATACGCCCGCCCATTCATTACGCCGCTTACAAGCTGACAACATCGTGATGAAACTTGCACATGGCGAGTATCGATTCGAAGATGAAGCGTTTTCCCAATGGATACGGGAACGGGACATACTGGGTGATGATTCGGTAAGCTGAATAAAATTGAAGACCAAGACTGATAAGCAGAAAATCAAAAGCTTTCAGCTCAAGCGATGCCAATTTGCGCACAAAAAAAAGGCGCCGCTCCCGTTATGCACGGTCAAGCCGCGTTCTAACGAACAGAGAATGCGAGGAGCAGAATCGCCGCTCATCGCGCTATCCTTACGCGACGTTTATCGCGTCGATACGAAGCTCCTTCCACGCGCTACCGACCGGCACAGCCAGCCCGAGAATTTCCCAGAGTGGCCGCTCGTCGCCGAGGTTCATGGTCTAAAGGTCGTCGAGCACCGTGCGGCATTCGTCGTCGAGTTCGTTCAGGCGGACCAAGGCGGGGCGAATCACGTTGCCCACACTGTTATTTTCCCATCGGATTCACCGGGAACCACGTCTTCTCGCTATCGCGCAGACGCGTATAGGGCAGGGCGCAAATGCCGCGATCCACATTGCCCCAGTTCAGGTCGACCATCACCGACTCGTCGATATCGCTGTCGGGATAGGGCGGAAATATTCGATAAAGCAGCGACGCCGCGTGGATCGCATGGATCATGCACGGCGTCGGAACCATCCTGTAAGGGACAAGCGGTCGCGGATTGCGGGTAGTACTTCGTGCAGCATGTCGGCCGACAGAAACAGCGCCATTCGGCCGCCGACCGGATAAATATCCCGCGTGCACATGCCTTGCGGATGCAGCCGCAAGGCGCCGCCTTGTTCGGGTAGCCAATCGTGATTCAAATAGACCACGACGGACACGACGCGGCTATCGTCGTCACGAAACCGATCGCGATGTTGCTGGTACGAAGCACCGGGCGGGTAAAACGCAAAGTGGCTTTCGTATTCATCGAGTCCGAGGTAAAGCTCGCGGTTCAATACCACGCGCAACGCTTCCATGATCGCGAGGTACCGGTCGCAAGCGGTGGACTGGCCGGGTTCCAGCCACAAAATATGGTCACCGCGAACGCTTGGTTGTAGCGCTCGTGCCGCGCCCCGGCTAACTTGCGCGAGCGTGAGTGAACCGGCCGCAGCGAGCGCCGTGCATTCCTGAGCCAGCGCAAGCGTCAAATCGGGTGGCAAAAAATTGTCCTGCTCCGACCAGCCATGTTCGTGCAGGGTATCGACGATTCGCCGATACCGTTCGTCTCCGGCAGCATCGCAATGCGCCGGCGAGTGTGATCGGATCAATGCCATGTTCCTTCGAATTGAGGGTACTGCGTAGAATGCCGAACGCACGTTCGAGGCGGGATTGGGGGCAGAAGAGCCGCTGAAAACGGCATCGAGCGCTGCAATACGTGCGCGATATTAACATCCGCTATGGATCGATCCGGCGAAGGGACGCTGGCAGTCGACCGCGCGACGGCCTCAGCGAAGGCTCTAATAAAGCTCGGTTTTCAAG
>NZ_JBAUSA010000869.1:0-10819 GCF_049581465.1 Caballeronia sp.
CCCATCGTTCTTAGAAGGTGTGTTTCATCCCTATACCTACACCGGTTGTTGTACCGCTCGCCCCATGCAAAGCGCTGAAGGGCGCTACCGATAAGCCCGTGTTCATCGCACCATCGTTGTTTACCACCCCGACCTGCGCATAAAGCGAGGTGGCTTTTGACAGGAAATACTGCGTACCAAGGGCGACCATTAGCGAATGATTTGCCGTATGGTTACGGTCGCTCGTTACCCAAACGCCGCCGCTAATATCGAGCTGCGGTAGCACGTAGCCGTCTACACCTGCTCCGAAAACATCGCTATTGAACGACCCGGCGACCTTATAGTTGACGAACGACGCCCGGGCGGTTACCGGGCCAAAGTTGTACCCCACGCCAAGCGTTCGACCTTCGAAGGCCACGGTAGTCGGGATCGGCGTCTGAGCCGTGCCGCCGCTGTTTCCGTCAAAAATGGAAGCGTTCACCATCAAAGCGGCACCCTGATATGTCAGGCTCGCGGAATACTGTCGACCCGCCTGGAAATTGCCCGCCTCTCCACCCAACGCGATCAGCGCTTCGCCCATAAAACCACCGATGTTCGGACTGGTATAGGAGACGGCATTCGAGGTGAAAGCAGAGGTGCCGCCGACGTTGCCGATAAGATTCACAAGCCCGCTTCCGAACTGCGTAAAACCCCGCGGGTCTGACTCCACTAATGCAATGAAGAATGGTGAGTATTGCAAACCTGCCGTGAACGTCCCAAAGTTTCCATCTAGCGCAACCCAGGCTTGCCGACCGAAGAAATTTCCGTTCGAATCCGAGAAGCCGCCGTTGGCGATATCGATCCCGCTTTCCAGCTGGAAGTTCATTTTCAGGCCGCCGCCGAGGTCTTCAGTGCCCTTGAGACCGAATAGCGAAGACGTAAGCCCACTGTCGTTCATCGCGAATGTCTTGCCGGCATTCTGTCCAGTCACTGTATCGAGCGTCTTGCTGGTGTAAAGCAATCCACCGTCGACAACCCCGTATAGCGTGACATTGCTCTGCGCCTGCGCCAAACCACAAAACATGAGCAACACCGCGCCCAAGACGGACTTTAATTCATGACCTTTCATCATTTTCATTTTTTCCCCTAGTTTCGTTGTACGAATTTTTATTGATCTTGCGATCCCCGTGTTGACCAAGAACGCTCGATTGGGTGCGACTTTTCTGAAAATATGATCCCGCGCGCCAATGTATAACGGCATTGACGAACATGAGGTCCGGAAAGGACAGCGGAGGGGCTGAGCCCGGAGTTTGGCCTGTCAGCTCACCATGTCATAGTCGACTTGATGACGGGCCACGCGGACATCAACCAGGAGCCGCTTCACGCGAGCATGCTCGGGATGCTCTGCGTACGCCGCGAGGGACTCCCGAGAGTCGAATTCCGAGTACAGCACGACATCGCAGGCATAGCTCGCCCTACTCATATCGACACCCACTTCCATATGCAGCAAGCCTGGTATTTTTGCCTCTAGTCCGCTAAAAGCCGCTTTGAGCTCATTGATTGCAAGGAGTTTCTCCTCCTGTGTCGTGCCTCGAACGTCCCACATTACAATGTGCTTGATCATTAATTTTTTCTCATTGAGTTGTAGTTGGCCAAAGGCCCACGCGACCCACGGCCTCCGCGAGTGTTTGCGTAAGCGGCAGTCGTTTCATATGGACCGGTGGGACAGACACGCTGGCGTGATGGTGTCCTCACTGATGTTTTGCGTAGTGTCTCCCAATTGTTTTTTGCTCTGGTACAAATATAGTCTGTCGATAAAAATCGAAAAAGGCTGAATCCGGGAAACTTCCTTTCGGTCAGCGGGCAACTGGAGACACGCGTGGATAAATGGACGGAAGTCGAGGTATTCGTTCAAACGACGGAGCGTGGGAGCGTCTCCAAAGCAGCCGAGGCGCTCGGCCTGTCTGGCTCTGCGGCGAGCCGGCATCTGTCAAACCTTGAACAAAGACTAGGGGCGCGGCTCATCGAACGGAACACGCGTCGCCTGTTCCTCACGGAACTCGGCGATGAATTTTATCGACGCTGTCGGACCATTACCTCCGAAATGGAAGAAGCAGAGGCCTTGGTCGACTCGGCGCGGCTTAGCCCCGTCGGCACGCTGCGTATCACCGCTTCGGTATCCTTTAGTACCAAGGTAATTGCTCCGCTCCTTTCCGAATTCACGCGGCGTTACCCCAGGCTTACCCTGCAAATCATCGCCGCAAACCGTTACCACGACCTGATCGAAAATGGTATCGATGTCGCCATACGAACGCGCGAGCAGGAAGCCGATTCGGGCATCACAACTCGACGGCTGGCACAAATCCGACGCGTTCTCGCGGCCTCGCCGGCTTATCTGAGTAGTCACGGCACACCACGGTCGCTTGAAGAACTTCAAGGCCAGTCCTTTTTGATCTATACGCTAGCCACCAACCCCTATGAGCTGACTTTTACCAAAGACTCAATGACACGCTGCGTCAAGATCGAAGGTTTGTTGGAATCAAACGAGGGCCAAGTGCTTCGCGAAGCGGGTCTCGATGGGCTGGGCATTCTGATCCAGCCGTCCTATATCATCCACGACGACCTCCTCGCGGGCCGGCTCGTCCCGATCCTCAACGATTGGGACTTGCCCAAGCTTACGATCAGCGTTGCATACCAGCACCGGAAATACGTGTCGGTCAAGGTCCGCGCATTCATTGACTTTCTACTCCAGCACTTCGAGACGATGGGCTACGAACGCCGGTGGACGGAAACCTCGTTCCATCCCGAGTCGCGTGAAAAATTTTCTAGCGTGCAATGATGGGGGAGCGAAGCAAGCCGCCGTTGGAGACGGTAAATACGAAACTTCGTCCACCGCGACAGAGGGGAGAACTACTTAAGCGTGAGCGCCTTTCTGCAGAGATCGAAGCGAATGCAGGGCGCCGGCTCGTCCTTGTCTGTGCGCCTGCTGGATATGGCAAGACCAGTGTGCTTGTCCAACTCTTTGGGGCATTGAGCGTCCAGCAGCGTCACATTGGCTGGATAAGCCTTGACATGCAAGACAACGACATTGTGAGATTCGTTTCGCATCTGCTGGAGGCGACGCGCCGGACAGGGTTGGTGCTTTCAAATGACACGGTTAGCTTGCTTAGTTCTGAAGCCAGCCAAGGCGAAGCCCCCTTCGCAAGTCTAAAAACGACGTTGCTCAATGAACTTTCTTTCCTCGACGCCGATTTGTTTCTTTTCTTCGATGATTTTCATTTTATAAAAGATCCGAGAATTCTCGATCTCATTAGTTCGCTGTTGCTTGCCCCAATCGAGCACCTGCATTTCGTAATATCGTCGAGACAGCAGCTTGCCCTGCCAGTCGCACGGTTAAGGGCACTCGGTGAGATTCGGGAATTCGACGCGGCGATGCTGAAATTCTCCAGCAACGAAGCCATGGAGTTCATGGGCGCGAGGATTGATCTCCCGCTTACCCAGGTGCAGATGGAACACCTGTGGACAAAGACCGAAGGATGGATAGCAAGCCTTCAGATGGTCACGATTGCAATGCAAGGCCTCTCCGACCCTGAGGCCTTCCTGAGACAGTTCTCCGGGGCGGACCGAAGCATTGCCGACTTTCTCGTTGAGGAGGTGTTGAATCGGCAAACGGAAGAGGTTCAACGATTTCTGCTTGCGACTTCAATTCTTGATCGTTTTAACTCGGATTTGTGCAATGCGGTGCTGGAGCGTCGGGACAGTAGTTCGTTGATAGACAATGTAGAGGACTCGAATCTATTTGTCTTTTCGCTCGATCGCGAACGCAACTGGTATCGGTACCACAAACTTTTCGCAGACCTTCTACGCAAACGGCTAGTTGATCGTTTCCCCGACGAAGCCGCAATCTACAATCGACGGGCTTGTAATTGGCTTGCCGAGAACGACTATATAGCGGACGCGATCGAGCATGCCTTTGCCGCATCGGAACCTGCGCGGGCTGGAGCGTTGATTGACGAAATCAGTCCAACTCTTCTGGCGAGCGGCCAGACGGCGACTCTTCGCCGTTTCGCGGAACGGCTACCTGAAAGCGTGGCTAAAAGCCTGCCACGACTTCAGCTTGAGCTTGCGTGGGAGAACACGATTCTTTGGCGCTTCGATGAGGCACGCCACGCACTGAAGGAAGTCCGCAGCAAACTGGTTGATCGCGTGTCGGGGTCCCCGGTCTACCCTGCAGAGGAGCCTTTCGGTAAAGAGGCGGAGCTTTTTCGAATGAAACTCGCGCATCGAGA
This sequence comes from Caballeronia sp., assembly GCF_049581465.1. Taxonomy (GTDB): domain Bacteria; phylum Pseudomonadota; class Gammaproteobacteria; order Burkholderiales; family Burkholderiaceae; genus Caballeronia. Next base: position 4,248 of record NZ_JBAUSA010000869.1, read on the forward strand.
ATTTTTGCTCAATGTGTTTACGGACGATATCGAACATTCACTTCCGGCAGCGAAATTGTGGATCGCCGAATTCGGCGACCGAGACAAGTTTATGGGGAGCTCGGTAGGTGGAATCTTGATGATGCTCAATCGGGAAACCTACCAATGCGAACATACGCAGGCACATGCACAAGAACTGCGCAACCAGTTTATCGAGGCGAATGCGATCTATGGAACTGTGTTTCTGGACACCGTGGTTGGAAGCATTCATTTCGCGCGAGGCGAGCTCCAGCTAGCGGAACAAGCCTATCTACAGTCGCGTGCCGACGCTATACGGATTCAGAGCGAAAGCTCGACACTCGCGACAATGCCGTCAGCGCAACTCGCGCAGTTGCTTTATGAAAAAAACAACCTTGGCGAAGCGCGTCAACTTGTCGAAAACCTCAATGGGCATCCTTCCGAATTCAGGTTCGTTGATTCGGTCATAGCCAGATATATCACAGCAACGCGGCTCGCTCGAACCGATGGCATGACAGGCAAAGCGCACGACGCGCTCGACCTTGCAACTCGAATCGCAGATCGATATGCATTGCCGCGATTGCATGCCCATGTCCTTGCGGAACGCGTGCCACTGTTGATTTCTGACGGGCTATGTCGGGACGCCGAGCGATTGATATTGGATCCTCGCTATAAGGGCGTTGCTGCGGTCATGTCGTTTTCCGGGCATGTCGATACGGCAAAAGAATGCTTCGCCATAGCGACGGCGCGAATCGCTTTCGAACGAGGTGAGAGGAGTCACGCACTTAAAATACTGCGCCGCTGGTTGAATTGGACGCGAGAACGGCAATGTCTCCGATCGAGCATACGGCTCGCCGTTTTGCTAGCGTGTCTTTGCTATCGCAGCGGCGACAAACTGGCGGCACGACGTACGATGATCGACGCGCTGCGGTGGGGCTCATCAGGCGGCTTTACGCGAAGCTTTCTCGACGAAGGACCCACGGTTGTTGTTATTCTGGAGGAGCTTGCTGACTTGACCACGGAAGCTAATGTATTTTCCATCGCATACCTTAGTTTTCTTCTATCTGCATTTGGGCGGCAAATCGACAAGAAAAAGACACCGCCAATTATCCAGATGCAGCAGGGTGAGTCCGAAGACGCGAGAGGCTTATCCGAAAGAGAAATCGAAATCCTGCAATTGACTTCGACGAATCTCGTGACATCTGAGATTGCCGCAGCACTGGGCTTGGCCGAAAGTACTGTCAAGTGGTATTGGAAGCGCATCTTTGAAAAGCTTGGTGTCCACCGGCGGTCCTTGGCGGTACGTGTCGCCCGTATGCGTGGCTTGATCGCGTAACAGACCGGTGCTACAGATCAAGCACCAACAGTGGACTTCTAGACCGTGAACAGCACACTGTCATCTGGTCGTTCTTCGCATGCTCTTCATCAGTAAAATAGAGATCCCGATGGTGAGGTGTTCCAGCGAGAACGCGCGTAACACAAGTTCCGCATACGCCTTGTTCGCATGACACAGGAACGTCGACGCCGTGTTCCGCGAGAACGGCGACAATGGTTTTTCCGCTTGCAACAGTGATGATTTTTCCGGTGCTGGCCACCCTGACATCGAAGGAAACGTCGCTAGCAGAAGACTGCGACTGTGCCCCGAAACGCTCAAGAAGAATCTGCTCGCCTTGCCACCCAAAATTCCCTGCTGTCTTGGTCACGAAATCAATGAATCCGCTTGGGCCGCACACATATAAAGTGGTATCTGCGTCGGGTTTGCCGATTAGCGCGGGAAGATTCAGTCTCTGCAGGAGCGGCCCATCATCGAAATGAAAGCTTACTCTATCCGAAAAAGCGGATCCGATGATGCGCTGATGGAAGGCGGTACGCTCCAATGACCGGGTACAGTAGTGCATTCGAAAATCAGCCCCAACCTTAGCCAACTGTTCGGCCATGCATAGGATAGGTGTCACCCCAATTCCCCCCGCAAGCAATAGGGAACGTTTCGCGGGCTTTAACGCAAAGTGATTTTTCGGTTCGCTGATATGCAGTATCGTCCCCTCCACGATTTCATCGTGGACTGCGACCGAACCGCCACGCGAGTTCGGGTCCCGCAACACGCCAATCACATAACGATGGCGTTCAGTTGGATCATTACATATGGAGTACTGACGCACGATACCATCGCGAACCAGGACATCAATATGCGATCCGGCGCTAAACGCTGGCAGTGAGTGCCCTTCAATGGGAGTCAATTCGAGACTGACGACGTCCTCGGCCTCTATCCTTTTTTTTGCGACCCTAACGGCGAGTTGTCTCATGATGGATAATTGGCAAGTTGTGTTGTTAAGAGCCGACGACGGCGCTCCAGGCAATGGGCGCATTCGTTTCTTTCATTCAGGTTCTATAGCAGTCTGCTCCAGATTGCCCACATTCGCGCCCCGGAGCAATGTACACGCGCTCACCCTTCGACCATACCTAGCGTCTCCGCCGCCTCCTCTTTCAAGAACTTGTCGAGCAACCAGAGTAACTTGCCAGGGCCCGCGTCGTGTATGTAGTCGACCGTCCTGAAGTCAGGCTTTTCCTTCATGCGTTGGTGTTGAGCTTCAAGGATCCTCTTGTCCTCAAGGAACGCAATTCCAATAATCTCGTGCAGCAGGTCGGTCATGCCTGGACTGTCAGTGGCCCGGCTGGCACCCCATGAGTAGTAATAGTCCACCGAGTCTTCGTCACGCGGGGTAACGACCTGACAACTGTAAGTGTCCAGAAGCAGTTGTCCGTCTGAAGGACCTTCAGTATTATTCCCCGCACTGAATATCCGCAGATGCATCATGAAGTTACATGGCAAGGTCATTTGGATATCAAAGCACATGTCGACTAACGTCCCCGTTGGAAACAGGTGTTGAACAAACCGCACGGCCGGTACGCCGCGTAACCAGGTTTGCGTATCGAGGCCTCGGGGCGTAAGCGTGTGCTTACTCTTGACCGTTGACCATGCGTTTGTTCCACCGAAGGTCTCGTCATGCACCCAGGCTACGTGCGACAAGTCGCTTAAATTGGCTAGTTCCTGACGGTAGTTTGCATCCACTCGCAGTTGTGACGTCTTCATGTTCCACGCCGGATCACCAGGTCCAACGGCGAAGCAGATTAGCGCGGGGTCCGCTTTTATCGGATCCCCCATCCAGATCCAGATCCAGTTGTCTTTCTCGACGACGGGGAACGATCGAACGCGTGCTTGTTGCGGAATACGCTCCTGTCCGGGAATCTCAACACACTGCCCGTCCGGCCCAAACTTCCATCCGTGATACATGCAGCGTAGCGAGTCGCCTTCCTTGCGCCCGCAGGATAGTGCTGTTTGACGATGGCAGCAACGATCCTCCATCGCTACGACCCCGCCGTCCGGCTTTCGATAAAGTACGATCGACTCACCAGCGATACGCCGAGCTAGAAGGGCATCTTTTCCCAAGCTCAACTCATAGTCCCAACCCGCGCAATACCACCAATTCTTCAGCATTGGAATCTCCTCCTATATTGCCGCCCCGAGGACAGCGATATTTGTATTCGGCCACGCAACCGTGTCCGTGATCTAACTTTGTCGATAACGGGGGTTTGTGGCACCCCCCTTTTGGGAGGGTTATCGCGAGACAGGAAGAATCGGAAGGTTATGGCAGGAATCTCCGGACCAAATCAGATCGTCGGTAATCTCCGATCCGTGGAAGGCCCGGAGATATCACGCTGCACTGCGAGTCAGTTCTTCGTCGCCCTGGTTTGGGGTAGCGGCTCGATCACAAGGCTGGCAGGTACATCTCTTCAGCGGTTCCCGCGGGGATGCCGAGTTCAGCTGCGACCGCGGCGACTCCCTGCTTGACAGCTTTGGGGTCCACGCGACCGTCGGAAGTGAAATACGGGCGGATGTAGCGCTCGTAGTGTTGCTCCGCTTCCGCGCTGGTCAGCCGATTCAACATCGAGGCGATGTGCTTGACCGCCAAACCGGGTTGCTCGGCGATCGTCTGCAGCGCCCGCTTGTTGGCCCGCACCAACGCCTGTAAAGCTGGATCGTCGAGTGGGATGCGCGCAGGGTCCACGGCGATTCCCACGGTGGGGATCTGGAGGTGATCGCCCACCCACGAAAGCACCGAGAAACCCTCCTCCTCGGCGACCTGCTCGGGCCCTAGCGTGCTGCCCACGTAGGCGGCGTCAATCGAGCCCTCGCGAAGGCGTCGCAGGTCCATCTGGTAGTCACCCGGAATTCGCTCCACGCATTCCACGTCGCGGTCGGGGTCCAGCCCATGCTTGCGCAGCACGATCCGCGCGAAACACCCAGGGGCGGTGCGGGCCCCGTGGACTGCCACTCGGCGCCCTCGAAGATCCTCCATGGATTTCACCCCGCTACCCCCGAGGAACCAGAAGAGCGGACGATGGGTGTTGGCGGTGAGCACCGTCCATTGGATGCCATCGGTCATCCGCGATAATAGAGCCCGGCCCAGACCGATGGTTGCGCCGCCGCGCACGCGTTCAGTCTTCCACACGGCTCCGTCGCGCATCGAAACGTGGACACCTTCGTCTTCGAAATATCCTTCTTGATCGGCCACATGCGCAATCAGTTCTTCGTGAATACCGCTTCCCACATAAGTCAGGTCAATCGAGTGCATTAGCAATTAACTCCTATCAGGTCACTCAAGCGCAATAGCGAAATAACGCATCTCCCGCGTGCTCGTTGCGTTCAATCCATTCCAAGGCCGCCGCTCACCGGAATGTAGTGACCGGTGGTGAACCCCGAAGCGTCACTTGCCAGGAACGCCACCGTCTTGGCCACCTCGTTGGGACGAGCGAGCCGTTTCATCGGTACCGCCGCAGCCATCGCTGCAAGCCGTTCGGCCGGGACTTTCCCAGTCGAAAGAGCGCCCTCCACCGTGGTCGGTGCGACGAGGTTGGCGGTGATTCCGTGCGGTGCCAGTTCCAAGGCGACGTAGCGTACGAACTGGTCCAGGGCCGCCTTAGCGGTGCCCAGCGCAATCATTCCATCACGCGGACGACGCGACAGCAGCGTGCTTAGATAGATCAGCCGCCCGTTGCCACGAGAAATCATTCCTGGCACAACAGCTTTCGTCGTGAGGAAGGCTGCACGCAGTTCAGTGTCCAGCTTACCGCCGAGTTGTTCCCAGGTCAGGTTGGCGAACGAGGTAATGTCAAACGGCGTCAACGCGTTATGCACGAGGACGTCGACCCCACCCCATCGCTGATTGATTTCATTGACCATGGCGGCGACATCGTCAGGCTCGGTGACGTCGGCCTTAATCACCATGGCTTCTCCACCGGCCGCGATAATAGTCGCGGCCACGTCCTCGGCCTGGGGTGCACTCGCGCGATGGTTGACGACCACCCGGTACCCCTCTTGGGCCAGAACCGACGCAGTAGCCGCACCAATGCCGCGGCTCGCTCCAGTGATTAGCGCGACTGGCATGAGCTCACCCCCACTTTAAGGCTTGCCTGGTCCGCTTTCTCTGAGCGTGTACTCCGCGCTATATAGCTCAATTCGATGGCATGTGTTAGCAAAATAACTCCTCCGTCAGGTCAGGTTTCTTGGAGCTACAGTACATCGCCCGAATTCTTTACTCTACGGACGCAGCCTCATAGACACTATTCCGTGGTGGAATGCAGCGGATCTCAATCGGCTAGCCGCCGAGCGGCTTTTTCGGAAGGGGGTGCTGTGGGTGGGTCTGGCCTGCGGTATAAGCCAAGAGCTAGACGGCTCGCGAAAAGGCGAAGCCGTAACGGTCATCATCGATGGTATGGGTCTGATTCTAGACGGAGCTAGTCAGTGGTACGAATAATAATGCAGAAAGGAGACAGGGATCGGACAACGACCGGCTTTTCCTCGATTTTCCTTTACGCCAACGCTTGCTGCGTCACGATGCTACGTCAATCACGATGTCCTTGATCATCGGATTCCCCTGCGGGACAAGATCGCTAGCATCAGTGACTCTACGCAGCGCGGCCTTCCACTGCGGCGCCAGACCGGTTAAGAACGAAGGTGAAGTCGAGCGTACTGAACGGTGTGTCGACTTCGCTACCGTCCGGCGCGTGCCCAGGTTCATGACGCTGCCAATCCGCGATCAGCGAAGACCGGACGCCGAACACCGCATCGGAATTGAGGTACTGGTCGCCGGAGCGGAACACATGCGTAATCAGCCGCTCGTATCCCGGCGCTTCAATCATGAAGTGCAGATGCGCCGGCCGCCACGGATGCCGGCCCACGGCGCTCAGCATGCGTCCGACGGGGCCATCGTGCGGAATGGGATACGACTCTGCGGTAATGGACTTGAAGTGGAATGAGCCATCGGCGAGACTGCGCAACATTCCGCGTCCGTGATTGCTGGTCGCGCCCTCGTACTGCACATCATAGAAACCGTCGGAATCGGCCTGCCACACTTCGATCCTGGCGTTCGGCACCGGTTCGCCGTCCAATCCGGTGACGCGTCCGCTGACAAAACACGGCTCACCTTTTGCGCCGTTGCCAACATCGTCCCCATTCTGGTATTCCGGCGCGTTCTCGACAAAGAAGGGGCCGAATACAGTCGACTCCGTACATC
>NZ_JBAUSA010000870.1:0-1915 GCF_049581465.1 Caballeronia sp.
ATCGAGTCATGATGCTTTCCTGATTTAGATGAAATAAACGGGCTACATGGGTCTGTGAGCGTGCGAGAGTAGGGTGCTGACGCCGTGCGCACGCGGTGCGCGCGAGAATGAAATCAGCATGTCGACGAATTCCTGCGCGACGGTGGTCAGCGGCGACGTGCGCCGGTTGATCAGGCAGACATCGCGTGGATCGAATGCTTCGCGGATCGGAATCGTGATCAGCGACGGCGAGAACAGCGTGAAATCGGCCAGCATGCGCGGCTCGATGGTCAGGCAATCGGTTTCCGAAACAATGTGCAACGTTTCCAGCAGTGATTCCGCCGTGGTGACGATGCGCGGCGCCCCCAGCGCTTCTGCCTTGAACAGGCTGATCAAGCGGTTCTCCACGCCACCTACGACACCCGTGGGCTGCAGGCTCACCCAGTCGCAATTCACCAGTTCGCGAACCGAGGTGGCGTGCGCCAGCGGGTGGCCTTTACGCGCGATCACGCCGGCTTCTGAACGGTACAGGCGCTCGATCAGGAGGTCGGCGTCATTCACCTGCGGCGCCAGCGGGCACAGCGCGAAATCGAGCCGGCCGTCATGAATCTTCTCGATCAGCATCTTCGAATAGCCGCTCGACACATGTACGCGGACTTTCGGAAAACGGGCAATGAAACGCTTGAGGACCGGCATGATGAATTCGGCCAGCGGCTCGGAGGTCACGCCGAGTGCGATCTTTCCGTCGGGTTCGGCGCACTGTTGCTGCATGTCCTGGGTCGCGCGTTCGCAATTACGGATGATCGCATTCGCCTTGACCAGAAAACGCTCGCCCGGCTCCGTCACGCTGATGCCTTGATGCGAGCGGTTCAGCAAGGTCACGCCGAGTTCGAGTTCGAGACTCTGAATGGCCTGGGTCAACGTGCTTTGCGCCATGTCGAACGCACGCGCGGCCGCGCGGAAGCTGCCTTGCTCTACGACAGCACAGAACACTCTCAACTGGATCAGTGTCATGGGCGCGGGCAGGTGGGAGTGAAGGCGCGGAGCATGGGTCGGAATGGACGCGAGTGCCGGATCAGGCGCTCAGAAGCATGCCTTCGCGTTGCGCCACGACACCGCTCACACGGCCGAGTGGGTCGCCGGCGCGTACATAGCGGACGTCGCGGCGCATGTACAGCACACCCTGCGTGTGACTGTGCAAGGTGGTGCGCTCACCACTGGCGGTTTCGAGCACGTCGAATACCGGCTGGCCAATGGCCACCGTCTCACCGACCTGCACATGATGGATCAGAATGCCGGACGCAGGCGCGCGGAATTGCTCGCTGCCGGCGAGCGGCGTAGCGGGTCCCAGCAGCGCCGGCAACGGCGCGACGGCACCGTCGACGATCTGTTGATGCGTGAGGTACGCGATGATTGCACCGGCGTCCTGCTGCGCGAGTTCATACGACACGTCGCGCTGGCCACGATGTTCGACCGTCACGGCGATCGAGCCGTGTGGAATCGGGAAGTCACGGCCGAAGCGTTCGCGCAACTGCCACCAGGTGAAGCTGTGAGCTTCGTCGAATGAGCGGCCACCGGAATCGAGCGCCAGCAGCGAAGCGACTGCGCCGAGATAGCGCGCGAGCGGTTCGACCTGCGGCCAGATCGCCTCGCCGGTGTAGAGGTGCATGGCGGCTTCGCGCGAGCAATGCAGGTCGAGCACGATGTCGGCGTCGTGGGAGAGCAGCATCAGGTTGCGCTGCAACGCGTCGAACGTAGTCGACGTCTCGCGGCGCAGCAACGCGGCGCGCCACGCGCTGCGGATCAACGCGAGGTTCGCCGCGCTGTCCTGGGTCAGCTTGCCGTCGACGGCGGTAGCGATCTGGTCGGCGAGCATCGGATAATCGCGATTGAAATTGCGGCCGCTGGACAGCTCGAAACGGCCGATCGGCGTGCC
>NZ_JBAUSA010000871.1:0-3682 GCF_049581465.1 Caballeronia sp.
TGCTGAACCTGATCACGGCGTCACGCGATCGCGCGATTGCGACGGTGGCCGACTGGCTTCAGGACGCGCGCGTGCGCAAGATCACATTCACCGGATCGACGCCGGTGGGCAAGTACCTTGCACGTGAATCAGCGGGGACGCTAAAGAAATTGTCGCTTGAACTGGGCGGCAATGCGCCGTTCATTGTCTTCGATGATGCCGATCTCGACGCCGCCGTCGAGGGCCTGCTGGTCTCCAAATTCCGCAACGGCGGGCAGACGTGCGTGTGCCCGAACCGCGTGTATGTGCAATCGGGTGTGTACGAAAAATTCGGCGACATGCTGAGCCGTCGCGTAGCTGAACTGAAGGTGGCCCCGGCCACCGATCCCAACGCGCAGATTGGCCCGATGATCAACGTGCGCGCGATCGACAAGATTGCGCGCCATGTCGACGATGCACTCACGCACGGCGCGCGCGTGCTCACCGGCGGCAAGCGCCTGCCGGACCTGGGCCCGCACTATTACGCCCCCACGGTGCTCGCGGACGCTACGCACGACATGCTTCTTTGCGGCGAGGAAACCTTCGGTCCGGTCGTGCCGCTGTTCCGTTTCGATGACGAGGCCGACGCAATCCACGCGGCCAACAACACACCGTTCGGGCTCGCGTCGTATTTCTACAGTCAGGACGTGAAGCGCATCGACCGCGTTTCACGCGCGCTGGAAGCGGGCATTGTCGGGGTCAATGAGGGAGCGCTCGCGAGCGAAGCCGCGCCTTTCGGCGGCGTAAAGGAATCCGGTTATGGCCGCGAGGGCTCGAAGTATGGCCTCGACGACTACCAGTCGATCAAGTACATCTGCCAGGGGAATCTCGCATGACGGACACCGCTGAAAACTATCCGATCGAGGTCGAATTTCCCGATATCTCCCTGCACGAACGCTCGGAGTCGGGCGTCCCGTTCGTGCATACCTTCGAGTCGGGCGTGCCCGGACCACACGTGATGATCAACGCGCTTACGCATGGCAACGAAGTGTGCGGCGCAATCGTCGTGGACGCGCTGTTGCGCATGCAACTACGGCCGCGACGCGGACGCCTGACGCTCGCCTTCGCGAACGTTGCTGCTTACCTGAGCTTCAATCCATCGGAGCCCGACGCGGGCCGTTTCGTCGACCAGGACTTTAATCGCGTGTGGACGACTGAAGTACTCGACGACACCGCGCGCGTATCCAGCGAACTAGCACGGGCGCGTGAAATGCGGCCCGTCATCGATACGGTGGATTTGCTGCTCGACCTTCATTCGATGCATGAGAAGAGCGCGCCGCTGATCGTTTCGGGGCCGCTCGACAAAGGTATCGAGCTCGCTTTGCAACTGGGTACGCCCGCCACCGTGATCTGTGACGAGGGCCATCCACAGGGTCGCCGGATGCGCGACTACGAACCGTTTGGTTCTGCAGACAGTCCGAAAAACGCGTTGCTGATCGAGTGCGGGCAGCATTGGGAACAAAGCGCTGTCACCGTCGCTCGCGACACGACCGCGCGCTTTCTATTGCTGGCAGGCGTGGTTGATTCGCAAGACATGCCGGACGGTTGGATCGTGCCGCTGCCGCCCGCGATGCGTGTCGTTCGAGTCACCGAGCCCGTTGTGGCGGACAGCATGGATTTCCGCTTTGCGGGACCCTACACCGGACTTGAGGTCTTTCCCGACGCGGGAAGCTTGATCGCCTGGTCGAATGGGCAGCCGGTCTACACGCCCTACAACGACTGCGTGCTGGTCATGCCCTCCCTGCGTCAATTGAGCCCGGGCGTGACGGTGGTGCGGCTTGGAAAGATCGAGAGAACCGTCGCCGCAGGTTGATGCGCTTTCAGGAATGGGAAAGGTCCGTCGGTATTTCGCCAATCTGGCGGAATACGCCAAGCCAGTCCTCCATATGCCACGTCTTCGCAATTTTACCTTTCCTGATTTCATGGAACGAGTGGACCGCGAACTTGACTTGTTTGGAGCTTGGCGCAACGCCCATGAGCGGGCCGGACTGGGTGCCTGAGACGCTAGCGCGTACGGCGACGCGGTCCCCCTGAATCAGGACGTCGAGCAGTTCTATTTGCATGTTCGGGAAAGCGATTGCCAGATTGTTGAACGCTGGAATCATCAGGTCAGGGCCGGTTTGATGACCCGGCGGCGCAGGGATGTATTGCCAGTCGTCGGTTACCACGCTGCGCAACAATTCGATATTGTGCTGCGCGATTGCACGGTAGAAGTCGATGATCGTTTGACGCTGCTCAGTGTCGGACATCGGGTGAAGATGTTCCATTTCGGCTCCAGAGGGGCAAGGGTTGGGGCGGTTCTGGTGGCGGCGCGGCGCGCACACGCTTCGCCTCGACGGCCCTATAGCAGCGACGTGTCCATGCTCTCGCACTACCCGTTCCTGCGGTCCCCGGTTACCATCCTAGCCCTTTGGTACGGAAAATTCACTACCGCAAATAATCTAACTTATGCATACATGGCGCGCACCACCGCGATCAAAACAGCCCTAACCTCGCCGTCCCACACACAACAACGTCGCTCCCCGCTTATTCCCAGTATTCGGCGTCTCGCGGCCAGTTGCGCGAACGCGCTGTGGTGCAGCGCTGAGCGTCAAAGTGCCACCTTAATCGAGGAGCGCCGCGGCGCTCCTCGATCCCCCCTCACTATTCGCTTACCGCGCGTTCGCGCAGCTTGCGCCTCAAGATCTTGCCTACATTGCTCTTGGGCAGGTCCGCGCAAAACTCTACCGACTTCGGCCGCTTGTATCCGGTCAGCCGCTCTCGGCAGAACGCCAGGATGTCGTCTTCAGTGAGCTCCGGGTCGCGACGCACGACAAAGAGTTTGACGGCCTCACCCGAGTGTTCGTCGGGTACGCCGATGGCAGCGACTTCGAACACGCCAGGATGCATGGCGACCACGTCCTCGATCTCGTTCGGATAGACATTGAAGCCTGATACGTTGACCATATCCTTCTTGCGATCGACGATCCTCACGAAACCCTGTTCGTCCATGATGCCGATGTCTCCCGACTTGAAGAAGCCGTCCGGCGTCATGACCTCCGCAGTTTCATCGGGACGGTTCCAATAACCGGCCATGACCTGCGGTCCCTGAATGCAGATTTCGCCCGGTTCGCCGATCGCGACGTCCCGACCCTCATCGTCGCGAATGGAGATGACAGTAGAAGGCAGCGGCACGCCCACCGAACCACTAAAGTCGGCACCGTTGGACGGGTTGCTAGTCGCGCACGGCGAGGTCTCGGACAGTCCGTAGCCTTCAATGATGGGCCTGCCCGTGCGCTCCTTCCACCGCGCGGCAACGCCTCGCTGCACGGCCATCCCACCTCCATTGGCAATCAGCAGTTTCGATAGGTCTAGCGAGGCGAAGCCGGGATCGCTCAGCAGTGCGTTGTAAAGCGTGTTCACCGCCGGGAATGAGTTGATAGCGTAACCCTGCAGCGACTTGATCATGCCGGGGATATCGCGGGGATTCGGAATCAGGATACCCAGGCCTCCAGTACGCATGCTCACGAACGCGCACACCGTCAGGCCGAAGATGTGGTACAGCGGCAAAGCGATCACAGTGACGAACTGATCGATATCTTTACGGCCGCGCATCAACGGCTCGCGCCATACCTCGCTCTGAAGCACGTTGGCGATCAGGTTGCGCTGCAGCAGTGTCGCGCCC
>NZ_JBAUSA010000872.1:0-3553 GCF_049581465.1 Caballeronia sp.
AAACTATCCAGGGCCAACTCGCTTCACGCGGGCTATTGTTTGCGAAGTGCTGGACTCTTATTGAGAAGTCGTTGCAAATGAACGGCGGCCCGAAGGCCGCCGATCCGATGAGGTATGGGCTTTTTATTGAGTCTTCGGTGTGGTGGCGTCCGGGCGCAGTTGGGGTTCTTGCCCTGCCACGCGCTCGACCTCCACATCCGTGCCGCGCACGGTGTCGTTCACGGTCTCGGTTCGAGCGCTTGATTCCTTGCCGACAACGACCTCTTCAACCACGCGTGCGGTTTTTGCGACGACCGGTTCTTCCGCGGTTTCGCGCACTTCGACGAAGCCTTCCTTCAGGTCTGCTGCAGTCGCCGGGCGGTCAACCGGACGGCGTTCGATCGTGGCGTGTTCTTCGCGCAGGTTCACCGACTGGCTGACCGGCGTTTCGGTCAACCGGGAATAGACCCGAACGCCGCCCGTCGATACCTCACGCTTGCCCACTGCGAGTTCTTCCTTGACGACCGGAAACGCCTGGCGATCCGCTGCAATTTGGTCCGCCGTATATGCAGGAACGCTGCTGTCGTAGGCATCATAGCCCGAGCTTCTCCACTGCGACACGCGTTCGTCGATATCGAGGGCGCCGGCACCATTGAGCGTCGCGCGAACACCATTCACTTGCGAGGGGTCCGCCACGTCCACCGACAGCAACGCATGCCCGCGGCGAATGGACTCGTGGTAGTGGTTCACTTCTTCGGGCATATCATCATCGCCGAACAATCGTTTAAAGAAGTGGGCGATGCCCCCTGAAGTGTGGTTTCGCGTCTCGCTAGTCGGACGGTCTGCGGCAACGGCTCGCGTTGTGCCCACGTCGGCGGTCCCGAGGGAGGCATCCGGCGCTTGCATTGAACCATCTAGCGCTTGCGTTGAATCGTCCTGCGCATGAATGTTGATGTCGGACCGAGCGATGCCGTCCCGCGTCAAACGATCTGCGGCGTTGTGAGCGTCATCAAGAGAATTAAATAAACCAATAAGAGTTTGTGTCATTGCGGTAGCTCCAGCGAAGAAAGGCCATCGACGGCCGGTGAGGGATGTACTCAAGGGATTGCATGAGCATGGGTCCATGCAACGGCCGTTCCTGCGTCGAGCTAAACGGGATCATTTTTTTCCCGATGCCATTCTCCATCCATACCGGATCGACGTTCAACGACCAATTCTTCATTATTCATGAGCACGTTTTGGAAGACTTCCTGCTGCGACTCGGTGGTCGTCACGTGCACCTCTTCTTTTAACGTCAGTTGCATGGTGATGATCGGAACGTACTCAAAGACAGGGATGATGAGCGTATCGCCGTCCTGGCGAGGCTCGAACTTTTCCTCTACCGGGCGATTGATGGCGAAACGCTTGACTTCAACCGTTTGACTTCGCAGGCTCACGGGAATCGGTTGCATCTCCTCGTGCACGATCTTGTGAATCCGGACAGCGCCGATCTCTGTTGTTTTCACCCCCACTTCGAGTTCTTCCTGGACTGCGGCGATCTGGATCTCATCGACGTGAACGCCATCAGCGGGCGGGGGATTAGCGGACGTGGGCTTCGCACTCTGTACCATCGCTATGCTCCAAAGAAAAGGGCCGAAGCAGTTGCTTCGGCCGACCTACGTGAAAAACTTAGAGACGTTCGGTTGCTGGACGCGTCACGCGGCTACGCGCGGGAACGGCATCGTTGCCAACGGCTGAGCCGCCGACGTCCTCAAAGGGAGGCTGATGACGGAATCCGGCGTCCCCAGAAACGATTGCGATGATGGCACCCACGATGAGGGCGGCAAAAGAGAACCAGCTTGCGCGAGCGACGCTTCGCGCCGCAGTATGAGCAACCTGTCGCGCATCTTGTTGCGCTTCAGGGCTCGACGCCGCTGGCGCGGCTGACGCAACCGCCGCCTGCACCTGCTGCTTGGCCGAATTAATCATCGACGGGTCCATGTTGGCTTGGTTCGCAACCGTTGCCCCATCTTGTGCGCTCGTGGCGGCCACGCTGCCGACTGTGCTCACCGCACCTCCGATCAACGAGGTCATACCGAAGACAATCAATAGGGTCATAACTGCCCAGGACAGCAGTCCATGCAGCCACCCAAGCACCGGCGCGCAGCGACCGGCAAAGTACGACCCAATAAAGACAGCTGACACCGTCGTCACGATCACCCAGACGCCCGAGCCAAATCCGAACCCGTGTAAAGGATTGGGCTGGGACAACGGGGAGAGAAGCGAGGCCCCAATGGCGGTGCCAAGCACGCTCATGATCAGATAAACAATAGACGAGAGGATTACGCCGGCAATCACAGAGCCCCATGAGAGGCGCGGCAGTCCGTCTTGGGTGGTGAGCAGTTTCATATGTCTTCCTGAGTGGGAGTAGAAGCCGTGGGACATCCTGTTTCTTGCCACGCGAATGCGTGCAGTAACATCGAGCAAGCCCTATGCCGCATTGGTCGTTCGGCCACGACGCTTCCTCCGAGTGCAACGCCATTCCGAAGCCAGGCGATGGGATTACCGTTGAAGGGCGACGCTCGACCTTGCTCACCCCCGCAGACAAAATTTCGTCGGGCATGCCCGGCGCTCGGTTGTTTCCTGAACGAGGGGCATGGAAAACGATCATAAAAACCCGCGTGCGGCCGTTTGGACGTCGCGCCGAGTTGCGCACGGCGCTTCCAAAATACGGGTGTTGGTCGGACGACAACGTCTCAGCCGCACTGGCGCTGCCGACCTATGTCTCGCTTGAGGGGATGGGAGTGGGAGGCGGCGTTTGGCGGACATGTTGCTGTGTCCCTCGCCACTGAGTTCAAGCCACACGTGATCATCATGGACATATCGATGCCGGGCTGGAACGGCTACCAGGCGGCGCTGGCCTTTCGAACGAGGTTGCAATCGTTGTGTTCCCGTATTGGAGGAAGCCGAACTGCGCCGACCCCCGTGGACGCGCCGTAGACACGAGTTAGACGCTTATTACCAAAAGCAAAAATGACCGGGATAATGAAATGAAGATGGTATCGGGCGGCGTGCGCTACCGCTCCACTCGGTAACTTTTTGGAAGGCGAGTGCGTGCCTGACGAAATACGCTGCGCGCTGTAATGGGTCGGCGAAGCAATCGAACTTCAAGCGGAATCGAACAGGTGCGCGCCGCGCTTGCAGATGGCGTCGGGGCGCCAACCTGAACATGTGGAACGTTAGGACGATGTACAGGATGCCGCCAACACACTTTGGGTAACACGGAGAAGGTGAGGCGAGGCTCAGACGAAGGTGTTTGCCTTCACGTCTTCCTCGAATTGAACGGTCCAAGGCACTTCGCCGCCGCCATCATAGGCGCGCGTGATCGAGCCAAATTGAACGAGGACCGAGCGAAAGTGAGGTTCGACCCCAACGTCGCCAGCGATCTCATCAGTGAACGATACATTGAAGTGCTCGGGCACAAGCTTGGCGTCGGCGCAGATGTCTAGAAGCTCTGTCTGCTCGCCGTCCGGCAGATCATCTCAATGCCTTCAACCAGATGCGTGCCGCAAACGGATTGAGTAATGCGTACATC
>NZ_JBAUSA010000873.1:0-1683 GCF_049581465.1 Caballeronia sp.
GGTCCCGAAACAATCTCGGGCGGTCTGCGCCCCGGTGGTCCAAGCCCGTCTGGGCTTGCCCGCGCTAGAGCCATCGCGTTATACACATCTCCGACCGGCGAGCGTCGAGGTCGGAAAAACATGTTTACTTTCAATGAGATGGAACGGCGCTTGTAAACTTTCGGGGAATCGCGTTTACTCTTGCTTTTTGAGTGGACGCATTGGTCACCGAATCGACGCCCTGGACCCAGACGGAATTCGAGCAGCTCGAGCTCGGCGATGCGCGCCTGAACAAGCGAGCGAGGCTTTTGATGCAACGATTGGCGGCCGACCCGATGGCTAGTGTGCCCAAGGCATGTCAGGGATGGGGCGAGACGATGGCGGCGTACCGCTTCTTTGACAACGAGAAGGTCGAGTGGCATGCGATTCTCGAGCCGCATTGGCAGCATACGCAAAAGCGCATGGCAGCCCATCGCGTGGTGCTGTGCCTGCAGGACACCACGGAACTGGACTTCAACGCTCAAGGTGCGTTCGGACTCGGGCCGCTGAGCTATGAAGCCCAGCGCGGCATGTATCTGCATCCGACCTACGCGGTCACGCCGCAGCGCGAGCCGTTGGGCATTCTGGACGCGTGGATGTGGGCGCGCGAGAAGAAGGACGAGTCCGGCAAGCGCGGCGGCCTCAAGGAGAGTCTGCGCTGGATCGAGGGCTATGAACGTATTGCCGAGATGGCGCCGAGTCTGCCGTCCACGCGCCTGGTGTATGTGGCGGACCGCGAAGCGGACCTGATGGCGCTGATGGAGCGCGCCCAGGCGCTGGACACGCCGGCCGACTGGCTGGTACGCGCCACCCATAACCGTTGCTTGCCGCAGGGAGACAAGCTGTGGGAGCGCACGACCCGTGGCGAAGCCATCGGGCAGATCACCTTCACGATGGCCTCGCGTCATGGCGTCAAGGCGCGCACGGTGCGCCAGCACCTGTGGATGCAGCGTGTGGAGTTACCCGCAGGCCGAGGCAAGTGTGTCGCGGCCACCTGTCTGGTCGCACGCGAGTTCGACGCTCCTGCGGGCGTCAAGCCGATCGAATGGCGCTTGCTGACCAACCGCGTGGCGACGACGTTGGAAGAGGCGATCGAATTGATCGACTGGTATCGAGCGCGCTGGGAAATCGAGATGTTGTTCAACATCTTGAAGAATGCTTGCCGCGTCGAGGCGCTGCAGTTGGGCTCGATCCAACAGCTTGAGCGCGCACTGGCGCTGTTCCTGGTAGTGGCTTGGCGCGTGGCCTATCTGATGCGCCTGGGACGCACTAGCCCCGATCTGGACGCGCATCTGTTCTTCGATCCCGACGAAATTCGCAGTGCCTACCTGCTCACGAAAGTGCGCCGCCCGGCCCAGCCAAAGCTCAACGAAGTATTGCGATTGATCGCACGCCTAGGCGGATTCCTCGGGCGCAAGGGCGACGGCGAACCCGGCGCGAAAACGATCTGGCTCGGACTCAGAGAAGTTCATATCGCAGCAAAAACATTGCGCTTGTTACGCGACGACGATGGCGACGACAGTTGTGTATAACGCAATGGGTTGACCCTTGGGGCAGGAGCTTTCAGTGGTTACTATGCGATTGACTCTGACTATGTCGCTATACCAGCAATTGTTTTCTCCCAGACGAGCGGCGAACGGCTGTATATATACTACTCAACCGATG
>NZ_JBAUSA010000874.1:0-2873 GCF_049581465.1 Caballeronia sp.
GCGTGACCACCTTTGCGGCCAGGACTCGCGAATAATGGTCGCGAATCGGCAATGCGATTTAACCGTCATTGACATTATGGATAACGAAATAAGAAAGCGGTCGGCTATCGTAGTAGGCGTAGGTGCGGAGCGCGGGGTCCGGGGCAGTGCGTTTCAGGCGGATTAGCCTACCGCCGTGCGACGCAGCGACACTCATCCAGTGACGGGACAGCGCCCCGTCCGTCGGGTGCCCTCAACTTGATTGAGGATTGAGTGCAGGTAAAGAAGCTAGACGGATATCCCTGGTTCAGCCGATATCAGCGCCCCGCTCCGCTAGTAACGCGATCTCAGCCGCCCGTTGCTCGGGCAACGTCTGTTTCAGATGATCAATCCATGTCTTGACCTTTGCGTCGACATAACGGTTTGACGCGTATAGCGCGAAAATCCGAAGAGGCCGTAGCATGTAGTTGGGCAGTACGCGCACCAGCGTTCCATCGCGTAGTCCTTTCATGGCGGAATACGCTGGCAACGCGCCAATGCCCATGCCATGTTCCATTGCTGCTGCGACGGACTCTGGGACATTCACGCGAAGTCGGCCCGTAATTGTGATGGAAGCCTGCTCTTCGCCACGATGCAGCGTCCAGCGGTTGCGCGTAAATTGAGGCAAGGAAAGCTCAATGCATGGCAGTTTGGCTAAGTCCTCCGGACGCTCCACCGACGGATAACGTTGAAGGAATGACGGAGACGCACAAAGTATGCTGGCCGTCTCGCCGATCTGCTGAGCAATCAGAGCAGAGTCTTCCAACTTCTCCGCAAGTACGATTGAGACGTCAAATCCCTCTTCAACCAAATCAGGCGCTCGCTGCAAGAGGGTAAGTTCCACGGAAACATCAGGGTACATTTCCTCATAGCTCGCGAGGCAAGGAATTACGTAGTGCTGGCCGAAAGCCCCCCAAGAATGGACGCGAAGTAAGCCGGCGGGGCGTATGTTGGCGTCCCGTGCTTCCATTTCGGCCTCGTCATATAGCCGAAGGATTTCCTGGCATCGCGCCAGATATCGTTTGCCGGCTTCGGTTAGCGCCATTCTCCGCGTACTCCGATTAATCAGCCTGGTACACAACTGCTTTTCGAGTTCGGCTACGCCTCGCGAGATTGCCGCGGAATTGAATCCGTAAAAATCAGCGGCAGCCGTGAAACTACCTGTCTCAACCACCTTTGCGAAGACTCGCATGACCTGAATTCTATCCACTACTCCTCCGCTCTTATTTGCCTACCTTCTGCTGCTACGACTGGGCGGCGTTGGCAGACGGCCGGCAGGCGTGCGCAGATCGCTGAATTTGATATTTCGTCTTCCGCTTCCCACCCGCTTCGCACGAGAGTTTATACCGGTCACGGGCGACAAGTAGACGAGCGAAAGGTAGGCCGAAAGAGTCCCGTCGAGCAGTAGGTCAGGCGTGCAGCGACGCGCGCCATGCGTGAGCTCTCTCGCAGTGGACTATGGTTTCGCATCTGAACGGCGAGGTTCTGGTGCAAATAGGGGAAATAGTCGAGGAGGTTGATTGTGAGATGATAGCTTATTAATCCGAGAGGACTGCATTTTAAACGGTCGGTGTAGCGGTGTCTTTGAGGCCGAGCGTCGCGAGATTGAACTGCCCCTGGCGAATGCGATGCATCAACTCGGCGCACCACACTGTTGTGCGAGTGCACGTCTATTTGACCAAACTTGTCCGTGCCGGGCCTCCTATGCGCCAAGTCGGTTCGGACCGTGACTCTACCCGGCGGTTGCTACCCGGCCGGAAGGAAAACGGCTATATGGTAATCAGAACCCCACGCGCAGCGTGTCCGGATCGACGCTCCCTTCAATGTGTACCTCGCCTCGTAGCAACTGTATCCGTATCTTGCCAGGCACCAGTGCCGACAGGAGGAGATAGCGCCGGTTCGCCGGTGTTGGTGTCGTTGACCTCGGCGATGGTGACCGGCACCGCTCCACGCTAACCGCCCAGATCATCATCCAAAGCACTTTTGCCGTGGGTTGGCACAAGAGGCGCCGACCGACTAAACTCACGCCGAACCCATATTCGTGCGCTTGATCGCGATGAGGCGAAAGGCCTGCCTCACCTCGAACCCGAGGCGTTCATACAACCCGATCGCGGCCTGATTGTTACTGCGGACATGCAGGAACGGTGTATCCCCGCGGGCCTCGATACCCCTGCGCAAGGCATTCACGAGTCGACCAGCAAGGCCTTTCCCTCGATACTCGTCACGCACACAAACAGCGCTTATTTCGACGTATCCGTCGATGAGCATGCGTTCACCTGCCATCGCAATGAGCTGCCCCCGTTCCCGGATACCGATGTAGTTGCCCATCTGGTGTGTGCGCCTTGCGAAAGGGCCCGGTTTGGTCTTTGCCGCTAGGTCGAGCATCTCTTCGGCATCGAGGTGGTTCAGGCGCAGCACCGCCGCATCAAGCGCGCTGTCAGGCGCCCGAATCGCGGCCACCATTTGATGGAGTACGGCAACCTGCTCTGCTTGCAGACCATGGGTCGGTTCTATGGGATTGAGCGCTATCAACCTCGCCTGCTCGCCGGGCTGAAGAAGCCGGTGAAACTCCTGCCAGGCAGTCGCAGTGTCCGACACCACGGCTGCGAACGGGGCCATTTCCGGACAATAGCGACGAGCAAACGAACCGCCTTGTCGGAGGTGCCCGTGTCGGGTCGCCAAGGCCGACCAGATGGGGGTGTCTAGGATATGGTGGGAGGGGCAATCCATATCGATTCCTTGTGGTTACGTTACGTCTTTCAGGATGCAGTTAAGTCGCGTTCATCGGCGTATTGAGCGGGAGGTAGGGCTCGACCAGCAACAACTGACGATCAGAACCAGCTTACGGCCGAACC
>NZ_JBAUSA010000875.1:0-1852 GCF_049581465.1 Caballeronia sp.
GGTCCCCTCGCCGCGAGCAAGCGGACGCTCGCGACCTGATTGGGAAGGACCGTTCCTGGCCGCTGCACGCCGATCACGAACCAAAGGGCCATCGCTGGCTCGACGCGAATGCAACGCGAGGGGGCACGTCTTCTCGCCATTGCTGAGCCTTATGCTTCCGGCTGGTAGCCTGTCGTAACATGTAACCTCCTTTCCGGAGGCGGCGATGACAAAGACTATCTTACCGGCTTTATTGTTCGTCCTTGCGGGATGCACGACCGCTGCCGTGCCGGTTTCCAGTACGACGTCCGGCGCGGCGAAACAACCCGCTACATCAACGGCTCCTGCACCCGATCAAGCAGATCAGGGGCGTCCCGAGGTTCCTCACAGGAACCCGAAAATGGATGGCCCACCGGGTTATTGATGAAATCGGAATTGCGTGGGGTGTCGACGATTCGTGTCGCTGCGTCGAACGTCTCTTCCTGGCCGAACCCCGTCCTCTCGAATCTTGAAGTCTTTCCCCATCCGTCCGTCTACGTCGGGCAGGAGGGGACCCGAAGCGGACAGGCTGGTGAGACCCACTACAAACTAGCCAGAGCATTGTCGATTTCCGATCATCATATTCGTCGTTAGTGAACCCCATTCAAAGGATTTCCCATGAAATACCTCGGCCTGGCCTACTTCTCCCCCGAAAAATTCGCCGCGATGGCGCCAGACGAAATCAAGGAATTGGTGAGCCAGTGCCCGGCATTGGACGAGAAGATGCGCGCTACCGGCAAGGTTCTGATTTCCGCCTCCCTTGGCGATCTGGACAAGTGGAGGACGCTTCGCCCGCGCACTGGAGAGACGCGCATCACCGATGGGCCTTACACCGAATCGAAGGAAGTCGTGGGCGGCCTATTCATCATCGAGGCGGACAGCCTTGACGAGGCGTTACGCATCGCGTCCATGCACCCGGCTGCCACACTGGGCGAAGAAGGCGGATGGGCCGTCGAGCTTATCCCCTTGGACTTCTATCTGGCGCGATGAGGATTTGGACGCCTGTCTCAGAAGGCGTTGGTGTTCCTTTTACCGCAGACACCTTCACTGCGTCGGGAGTCATCGCGGCGATGTACGCTCCTGGCCGGGTACTGCCTTATGCGATTGGCACACCTGCTTGAGCCCTGCACGGCTGCGGTCGGCAGCACGCGACCCACCGCAGCCGTTCGACCCAACGTTCGCGACCGTCCGCTGCGAAAACATTAAGCCGACGTCCCCAAGCCCTCTGCCATGTATCGCCGGCTTTCGTGCACAAGCATGGTCGATGCTGTCCAGCCCGACCCAGTTATAGGCGTCGACGGCGATCCTGACCGTTGCCGACGAAGGCATCGACTACTGCAATTCGCGCTATATTCAGCCTGTCGATTTCTTCGGCGACAGTCCGCGCATTTCGCTGATCGCGGTATTACCGTATTCCCGCAGCGGCGGCGGTGCATGAATAGTCGGATCACGCGTTGATTAGCAAATTAATCGATCGCAACCGATAGCTGCCTCTGATCACGCAGCGCGAAAATCCGCGGAATGCGCTGCAGCTTTCAGGCAACACGTATGTACCCGTCAGTGCGCGGGCCATCGGTGATCTCTTGGACTCGTTCCAATTCGACCGAGGTCAGGACGACCATCAAAACGGCAATGGGCCGGGTAATAACGGCGGCATTGGCTACTGGACAATCCGAAAGGATTTGGGCCGAGCAAGACGATGACAACCTTCGTGGAATAGCAAGTGACTGTATTGCGGAAAGATGTCACGGCTTAAGTCGTGCCGAATATAGCACCGACTAAGGATGCCACACCCATCGACAGCGCGCTCCAGAAGGTAACCCGCAATACACCA
>NZ_JBAUSA010000876.1:0-11729 GCF_049581465.1 Caballeronia sp.
GCATGAAGCCGTTAATGCAAAGTCCATGCCGGTTTTTGAAGCAAGGCGGTAGTCGGTTGCCCTAAGCCTGTTTTCTGCAGATGCGGCGGGCGTCGGGGAGACACGCGGTAGCGCGCTTTATCACCGCACCGCAGCCGCGTGTCCATAACCCGGATGACACTCGCTGCGCAGCACAATATGTGCGGCGCTGGAACACAGTGTCACCCGCTGCGCATGGCTGCCACGGTTCCTTGCCAAACGTTTACAGGCGATAGCGCGGCGTGCCCGTTGGCATGGATATTGTGTGGTCGGTTCAGGGTTTGGCAGACGCGGGATCGAGCCGGCGGTCATGAAGGGCGGATGCCACGAGCCACGCGGCAGCGCCGCTGCAAGCCGCGGCGGACAAATCGGCAAGGTGGCGAATACCGCCGGCACCGATGAGTTCACGATCGCCGGCTTGAGCCCGAATCGCGGCGAAGGTGTCGAGGTCAGGACCCTCGTAGGAGCCCACTTGGTCGAGCGTCATCACGATCACGCGCGATGGCCACCATGACGTATCGGACTGTGCTGCCGACGGCTCGATGACAAGGCGGCCCGCGCGGTGATCGAGCGAGAGTACGGGAGCGAAACCGGCGGCTTGTGCGTCGCGAAGGGCGTCCGTGTCGAGAAGGGTCTCAGTGCCGAAGACGGGCACGAGCGTGGCGCGGCTGGGCGGCTGAACGCCATGGGTGCGATGGATCGATTCGATGCGTCGAAAAAGCGTGTGCATTGAGGGGAAGTCAGTGAAGCCCGCGTCGAGCCAGATTTCTACGTTGTGGCCAGACGCGTGGCCGGCCTGATCGAGCGCGTTGAGCAGCGCAGCAACATGACCGGCGTGATCGCCTTGCTGCAGGATCGCCCCGAGGTCGGCAATGTATAGAGCAGGCGCGCCGGTCGCGGCCAGCAGTGCATGAGCGACGGCCAGCGGCTCGCTGGTCGCGCACAGTGAGGACTCGATCGGCCTGTATCGGGCGCGCTCGCCACGCACGGCGCGTACGGCTAGGCCATCGAGAAGATCGAGTACCGGTATCACCTGCATGGAAGGGACCCTTGACCAAGTTATTCGTGTACGAGTATCTCACCGGCGGCGGCATCGATCCGGCACTCGCCGGCGCGGCCAGCCTGCTCGACCTTAGTGCGCTCGTCGTGGAAGGCCGCGCGATGCGCGACGCCTTGGTGGAGGACCTGCTCGCGCTCGGCGGCGTGGAGGTGACGTTCGCCAGCTCGCGCTTCGAAACGGTAGATCCGGCGCGCAGTCATTGCAAGGCGATACCCGGCGAATCGATCATGGGTTTTGTCGCGCGTGTTGCCCGGCAGCATGACCGGGCGTGGATCATTGCGCCCGAATGCGATGGCCTGCTGCTGCATTTGCATGATTGCGTCGGCTCGGCGCGCTGGCTCGGATGTTCGAAGGAAGCGATCAGGACCGCATCTAGCAAGAGCGCGACGGCGGCTTGCCTGGAAGCGCACGGTATAGCGGTGACGCCCGCGCTGGAACCGGGCGAGAGCGCGCTCACGGACAACCCGAACGCGCGCTGGGTCGTGAAGCCTGACGACGGCGCGGGCGGTCTCGACACTTTCGTCTACGACCATTTCAGCGATGCCTGCACTGAGTACGACGCGCGCGCGGCGGCCGGCCGCAATCCTGTCCTTCAGGAATGGGTCGATGGCGAGCCGTTGAGTCTCTCGCTGATATGCGGCGAGCACGGTGTGGAACTGGTCAGCGTCAACCGGCAGTTAATTGGCTTGCAGGACACGGCGGCGCCCGGAAGGAAGGAGCATGTGGTCGAATTCAGCGGCGTGGAGGTCGATCAGATCGACCGGCAGGGCGCGCAGGGGGTGACACTTGAAGCGTTGGCGCGACGCGTCGTAGCGGCGTTGCGTGGCTTGCGCGGTTTTGTCGGAATCGATCTGGTGTGGCATGCGCAACGAGGGCCGGTCGTGATCGAGGTCAATCCGCGGCTGACGGCGGCGTACGCGGGATTATCGGCGCGACTCGGGCGCAACCTCGCCGGCGATCTGCTCAAGGCGCATGGCATGCCGCAGGCATGCGGGGCCGGTGTCCACGCGTGTACGTCAGGAGTGCATTCATGAAAACCAGCGCGGTGGTGTTTGGCTGGGATGTGGGCGGCGCGCACGTCAAGGTGTCGATGGTGGCCGAGTCCGGCGAGTTGCTCGACATCGCGCAATGGGCGTGTCCGTTGTGGCAAGGGCTCGGACATCTGGAGAAGGTGCTTGACTCGGTGTTCGACCGCTGGCCGGATGCTCGCCACGCGGCTGCCCGCCAGGCGGTCACCATGACAGGCGAGATGGTCGATCTCTTCGCAGATCGTGCCGAGGGCGTCAGGGTTCTCGCAGATACGCTCGCGCGGCGGCTTGGTGAGGACACGCGGTTTTTCGCGGGAACCGCGCGCTGGCTCGCGGCCGCCGAATGTGCCGACGGCTGGCGCGAAGTGGCATCGGCCAACTGGCGGGCAACCGCACAATGGGTCGCGAGCCGTGTCAGTGATGCGCTGCTCGTCGATATAGGCAGCACCACTACGGATATTGTGCCGATCGTCGCGGGGCAAGTCGTGGCGCGCGGCTGTGACGACGCGCGTCGGCTTGTCAGTGGAGAACTGGTGTATCAGGGCGTGGTCCGCACGCCGTTGTGCGGTGTATCGCATCGTATTGTTTTTCGTGGCGAGCAGGTGAACGTGATGAACGAATGGTTCGCAACGACGGCGGATGTGTATCGGTTAACGGGCGAATTATGGCCGGCGCACGATCAGCATCCGAGCGCCGATAACGGACCAAAGACCGAGGCCGCGAGCCGCGCCCGGATTGCACGAATGATCGGCCTTGACGCTCGCGATGCCGGCGACAACGAATGGCGCGAAATGGCGCTTACCTGGCGCGGCGAGCAGATGCGGATGTTGGCGGAGAACCTGACCCGCGTGGTGGAGGCGCATCCGTCACTTGCGCGCGCGCCGCTGGTGGGTGCAGGGTGCGGGCGGTTTCTCGCCGTTGCGCTGGCACAGCGGCAAGGGCGCGGTTTTATCGATTTCGCGAACCTGGTCGACGCGCCCCGCGCGACTCAGGAATTGCCAGAATGGATAGCCACCTGCGCGCCGGGCGTGGCAGTGGCGTTGCTGTTCGCGCAGGTGCTTCGCGAGCCTGCCGTCGCGGCGCTTCAGAGTACGGCGGCGGCAGCTTGATTCAAGCGTTCGGCGGTGTGGGCGCGTGGTGGCAGATCGGAGCGAGGGACATGTCATGTGGGTGGTGAAAATCGGGGGAAGCCTGAGTCACGACCCGTCGCTGCGCGAGTGGCTTACCCAGCTTTGGGAAGTGGGCGGCGGACGGGTCGTGATCGTGCCGGGCGGCGGGGATTTCGCGGACACGGTTCGCCAGTACCAGAGCGAGTGGCGTTTCGGCGACCTTGCCGCCCACAACATGTGTCTGCTCGCGATGGCGCAGTACGCCATATTGATGCAGGGGGTTTTGCCTGAACTGGTGCTGGCATCGAACGAGATTCGCATCCGCCGTGCATTGCGCGACGGCCGCGTGGCCGTGTGGGTGCCGACCGACCTGATGCGCGATACACCCGATGACATGAGCAACTGGGACACTACGTCGGATAGCCTTGCCGCGTGGTTGTCGACCACGCTGAACGCCGAGCGGCTGATGGTGGTGAAGTCTTGCGCGATGGAAGCGGGGACCCCGCTCGAGGCCCTGTCGTCGAAAGGGGTTGTCGATGCACGCTTCGCCGGGCACGTGGCGGACGCGAACTACGTTGTGGAGATGTTCAACAAGGGCGATGCTGGCTTGATGAGGGAGCGGTTGTTGCATATTCCGGTTGCGTAACGAATCGCCCCGAACCACCCCGAGTCACCCGCTCTCGGCGAACGTTCGCTCAGTGAGCATCTGCAACCGCACTCCGATGCAGTGCTTCCGCCCATTGCGAGACCTTCGCCGGGTCCAGGCGGCCGCCACGACCGCCCTCGCACAGCGCAGTGCGAAACCCCGCAATATCCGGCGCCAACTCGCGAATGTCTGCGAGTTGCTTCAGCCCAAGCGACCCTGCCAACCCAGTCATCGCGCCGTGCGCACCGGCAGCCCGCAAGCAATCCGCCAGCCTGTTTTTATCGACACAATCGAAGAGCGTGCGGCCGTCCTTGACGGCGGTATCGAACACGATTCCCGGAAAGCCCAACTCCGCTGCAAAACGTGTCAGATCCACGTCGATACCCGCGTCGCACAAAAACACCGGCACGACCGCCGCCGGCAAGCTAGCGAGTTCAATCAGGCAACGCCGTGCGGAATCTCCAGGTGTCACGCCAACCTTCACATAGTCCACGCCCGTATTGCCTACTTCAATGACTCGGGCGGATATCTCGTCGATCGCATCGGTCGCTACATCCCCGATAGTCGCGCTGATCGGCTTGACCGGATAGGTCGAGCGCAGCGTCGCCACGATCCGCGTGATCTCGTGCAGGGACACGCTGCCTAACGCCCCGGCGCCCGGTTCCTTCAGATCGATCAGTTCGGCACCCGCCTGCGCGGCATCCAGCGCTTCTTCAGACGAGCGGACGCTCGCGAGCAATGCAGTCATCAAGACCTCCAGGAGGTTCAGTGCCGCTCGGGCGAGAGCGTGTTCAACTCATGCGAAGGAGCCGCGCCCGCGCGATGGCGCGCCACCGCCGCCGTGATCCAGTCCCACGCAATACGCTCCTGCTCGCCGGCGGTTTTATCGATGGCGATCTGCAGGTACGCCATTTCATGGTCCACTTTTTCGGCAGGCAACATGAACAGGCGGCTCACAAGAATCGCACCCTCGACCACGGCAGCCTGCGCGCGATTGAAGCCGGTAAATGGCGCATGCGTCTCGCTATGCACGCTTCTCATGCGCAACAACGGACGTTGCGGATCGTCCTGGAAGGTATCGAGTTCAAGCTCCGTGTGAGCGAGCGAATCCGACAGCCGCACGCTGGCCACCCGCGTTGCGGGGAGTGTCGGCCAATCTCTCGAATAGCGCGTCACGCAGCCTGCGAACACGCGAACGTCGGTAGTGAAATTGATCACGGCTGCGTGCGTGGCGACAATATTGTCCAGCGTAGTGGAGGGGCGAAAAGGCGCAAGGATCGCCAGGCCGTCCTCGAAACGCACGCCCATGGGGGCAATGTGGGGCCGGCCATCGCGCGCCGCAGTCGTGACGATCGTTTCGTAAATCATGGTGAGGAACGCTGGTCGTGGCGACGCACTAGGAGCCGGCGGGTTGGCACATCCCAACTTAAGCGTAGTCGTTAGCTATCCGTCAGATTCGTCAGCCGCCGATACGCTTGACTGTCGCGCTGAGCCGCGCGTCGGTTACTGCAAGGACAATGGGCCGACGGCGGCGCCTGGCGCTTAACGCGTTGCGATATACATTGTGATTTCGAAACCCAAACGCATATCGGTGTAGCTCGGGGTCGTCCACTTCATAGTTATCTCCATCAAGTTATCCAACGGAAGGCCAGTGCAACCCGTCGTCGTATTTTTACAGCAACTTCCACAGCGACAAGGTGCGCCGGCAACCACCCACACGCAAGCGGCGTGCCAAAAGACGCGCGGCTTGTTCGGAGCACATAAGGAACTCGCGGGCTGGATGGCGCAATGGCGAATGCGCCTGACTGTCGCGGAACCGCAGCAAAGTGTCCCACTTCGTTGGGGCACGTGGCGCTAGGGAACACCCTAGGTTAACGGATCGCTTAAGCCTGGCGAAGAAAATCGTGAATTCCCCTCGGAACGGCCCACGGCTACATTTCAATCACCGCGCAGGCCTGTTCATGTCATCTGGTCATCAGGCGCTTTGAAGCTTCCGTAGCGCTTTCTTCACTTTCGAGGCAACCGTAATGAACGACTTCACCCAGGCCGCTGTAGAGCCGGCATCCCACGCGTCGACCCCGCGTTCCCGCTATTCGGCGGGTGTCATGAAGTATCGCGAGATGGGTTACTGGCAGCCCGATTACGTACCGCAGGACACCGACGTAATTGCGCTCTTTCGAATCACGCCGCAACCAGGCGTCGAGCCCGAAGAAGCCGCGGCGGCGGTGGCGGGGGAATCGTCGACGGCGACCTGGACCGTGGTCTGGACCGACCGGCTTACCGCCTGCGATATGTATCGAGCGAAGGCGTATCACGTCGAGCCGGTGCCGGCTTCGAGCAGCGCGGAGCCCCAGTATTTCGCGTATATCGCGTATGACCTCGACCTGTTCGAGGAAGGCTCGGTCGCGAACCTGACGGCGTCGATCATCGGCAACGTGTTCGGCTTCAAGCCGTTGAAAGCGCTGCGCCTTGAAGACATGCGCATGCCTGTTGCTTACCTCAAGACTTTTCGGGGACCGCCGACGGGGATCGTGGTCGAACGCGAGCGGCTCGACAAGTATGGACGCCCGTTGCTTGGCGCAACGGTGAAGCCGAAGCTGGGGCTCTCGGGCAAGAACTACGGACGCGTGGTGTACGAAGGCCTGAGGGGTGGCCTCGATTTTCTGAAAGATGACGAGAACATCAACTCGCAGGCATTCATGCACTGGCGCGACCGTTTCCTGTTTGCCATGGAAGCCGTGAACCGCGCGCAAGCCGCTACCGGCGAGGTCAAGGGACATTACCTCAACGTGACGGCCGGGACGATGGAGGACATGTACGAACGCGCCGAATTCGCGAAGGAGCTGGGGTCGTGCATTGTGATGATCGACCTGGTGGTTGGCTGGACGGCGATCCAGTCAATGGGGCGCTGGGCCCGCAGCAACGACATGATCCTGCATCTGCATCGCGCGGGACATGGCACTTATACGCGGCAGCGAAATCACGGCATCTCGTTTCGCGTGATTGCGAAGTGGCTGCGCATGGCGGGCGTGGATCATGCACATGCCGGTACCGCGGTCGGCAAGCTCGAGGGTGATCCGCTTTCGGTACAGGGCTATTACAACGTGTTGCGTGAGTCGCGCAATCCGGTGGACTTGTCGCGCGGCATCTTCTTCGAGCAGCCGTGGGCGGGTTTGCGCAAGGTCATGCCGGTGGCTTCCGGCGGCATTCATGCAGGGCAGATGCACCAGTTGCTGGACCTGTTCGGCGACGACTGCATCCTGCAGTTCGGCGGCGGCACGATCGGTCACCCGGCGGGCATTCAGGCGGGCGCTGTCGCCAACCGCGTTGCACTCGAAGTCATGGTGAAGGCGCGCAACGAAGGCCGCGACATCGCGCACGAAGGTCCGGAAATACTGGAGAGCGCGGCGCGCTGGTGCACGCCGCTCAAGCAGGCACTCGATACATGGCGCGACGTGACGTTCAACTATGCGTCAACCGACACGCCGGACTTCGCTACCACGCCGACGCCGGCCTGAAGCTTCAAGAATCTTATTGAATGAGAGGTTAGCCATGCGAATCACCCAGGGTACGTTTTCATTCCTCCCTGAACTCACCGATGAGGAGATCGGCTTGCAGATCGACTACGCATTGCAGCAGGGCTGGGCGTGCTCGGTCGAGTTCACCGACGACCCGCATCCGCGCAACACCTACTGGGAAATGTGGGGCCTGCCGATGTTCGACCTGAAAGACCCGGCTGGTGCGATGCAGGAGGTCAAGGCTTGCCGCACGACGTATCCGCAGCATTACATCAAGGTCAACGCGTTCGATTCGGTGCGGGGTTTCGAGACCATGCGGCTGTCGTTCATCGTCAACCGGCCGCAGGATGAACCAGGCTTTCGCCTCGAACGCCAGGACGTTCAAGGCCGTGTGCAGCACTACGCAATCAAGTCCTATTCGAACGACCAGCCGCCGTCAAACCGCTAAGCATGAGCCATGGGAGACATGACGATGACGTTAGCCACCGCCGATCTGCCGGTTCATGAATCGGCCGCACAATCGCCTGCAAGACCAGACATGCCCAGTGTTGATCTGGTCGAGTTGTTTCGCGAGTCGACGGTGGCCGACGTGCTGGCGGAGTTGGATCGCGATCTGGTCGGTCTTGCGCCGGTGAAAACGCGTATCCGCGAGATAGCGGCGCAATTGCTAGTCGAGCGGGCGCGCGAAACGCTTGGCATAGCGAGCGGCGCTCCCACCTTGCACATGTGTTTCTCCGGCAATCCGGGGACCGGCAAGACGACGGTCGCGCTGCGCATGGCTGACGTGCTGTTCAGGCTGGGCTATATCCGCCGTAAGCATCTTGTGTCGGTCACGCGTGACGATCTTGTCGGCCAGTACATCGGGCACACGGCGCCCAAGACACGCGATGTGCTCAAGCGAGCAATGGGCGGCGTCCTATTTATCGATGAAGCGTATTACCTGTACAGACCGGAAAATGAGCGCGATTACGGACAGGAGGCCATCGAAATCCTGTTGCAGACCATGGAGAACCAGCGCTCGGACCTGGTGGTGATTCTGGCAGGCTACGAGTCGCGCATGGAAACCTTCTTCCAGAGCAATCCGGGCTTTCGCTCGCGGATCGCGCATCACGTCACGTTCCCCGACTACGACGTTGCCGAGCTGATCGAGATTGCCGAAGGCATGCTTGAACGGATGCACTACCGTCTCGATGCCGACGCGCGGCGCGCGTTCGAAGACTATCTGCAGCGTCGCATCCGTCAGCCGAATTTTGCGAACGCACGCTCGGTGCGCAATGCGCTCGATCGTGCGCGATTACGCCAGGCCAGCCGCCTTTTCACCGATGCAATGCAAGGCGGCGGCCCGTCCGATACTGCCGCGCTGACGCTGCTGTCCGCCACCGATATTCGCGCGAGCCGCGTGTTCGACACGCCGCCGCCCAGACCCGCTTGACTACGCTTAAACCTCTCAGGAGTGCGCCATGCTGGATGGACGGACCACACTTTCAAAGTTCCTGATCGATACGCTCGACCGTAACCCGTCACCCGTGCAGGCCAGCGGATTGTCGGCATTACTGATCGATGTGGCGGCTTCGATCAAGACCATCTCGGCGCAACTTACCAAGGGCGCTTTGGGCGGAAACTATGGAACGGCTGCGACCATCAACACGCATGGCGAGGAACAGAAGAAACTCGATATTGCGACGAACGACATCTTCCTGCAGCACTGCGAGTGGGACGGACTGCTGGCGGGCATGGTGTCCGAAGAGATGGAGGACGTCTACGCGATTCCGCCCGAGTACCCGCGCGGTGACTATCTGCTGGCGTTTGATCCGCTCGACGGTTCGTCGAATATCGATATCAACGGCGTGGTCGGATCGATCTTCTCGGTATTGCGCGCTCCCGCCGAGTTGAAGGTACGCCCCGAAGCGATCGACGCCGCATTCCTGAGGCCGGGTCACGAGCAAGTCGCCGCGGGCTATGCGGTATACGGGCCATCGACCATGCTCGTCATCTCGGTCGGCAACGGCACGCATGGCTTTACGCTTGATCGGGAGGTCGGTAATTTCGTGCTCACGCATTCGGATATCCGCATTCCTGAGGATACCTGCGAGTTCGCGATCAACGCGTCGAACGAACGCTTCTGGGAGCCGCCCGTGCGCCGCTACGTGCAGGAATGCAAGGACGGTCGCAGCGGTTGTCGCGAACGCGACTTCAACATGCGCTGGATTGCCTCGATGGTCGCCGAGGTCCACCGCATCCTGATGCGTGGCGGCGTGTTCATGTACCCGCGCGACTTCAAGATGCCGGCCATGCAGGGCCGATTGCGTCTTCTCTACGAAGCCAGTCCGATGAGTTTCCTGATCGAGCAGGCGGGCGGCATGTCGACCACGGGGCGCGAGCGGATTCTCAACGTGCAGCCTCGCGCGTTGCATGAACGGGTGCCGGTGATCCTGGGATCGAAGAATGAAGTGGCGCGCATTGCCCGCTATCACGCCGACTATGACCGTGGCGAAGACAAGCCGTACACGTCGCCGCTCTTTAACAAACGGTCGTTGTTCTTGCCTGAAGCACCGGTCTGAGAGCGTCGCCTGATCGAATTCGATTAAGAAAACCAGGAGACTCATCATGTCAGTCAAACATCCGATCATTGCGGTGACCGGCTCCAGCGGCGCGGGTACGACAACCGTCATGAAGAGCTTCACCCACATTTTCAGGCGCGAACGTATTAACGCGCAGATTGTGGAGGGCGATGCGTTTCATCGGCACGATCGCCTGGGCATGCGCGAGGCGCTCAAGCAAAGCGAGCGTGACGGCGTGCGCAACTTCAGCCATTTCGGCCCCGAGGCCAATCTGCTTGAAGAGCTGGCGCAACTGTTCGCGAATTACGGCAATACCGGTAGCGGACAGCTTCGCCACTATGTTCACGACGACGCGGAAGCTGCCCTTTACAAGCAGGACGCGGGCACGTTCACGCCGTGGGAGGACGTTGCCGCCGGCACGGACCTGATGTTCTATGAAGGGCTGCACGGTGCCGCCGTGACGGACAACGTTGACATTGCGCGTCATGCGGACCTGCTTGTGGGCGTGGTGCCGATCATCAACCTGGAGTGGATTCAGAAGCTGCATCGCGATCAGACCTTGCGGGGCTATTCGCACGAGGCAGTGGTCGACACCATCCTGAGGCGTATGCCGGACTATGTGAACTACATCTGCCCGCAGTTCTCGCGCACGCATGTCAACTTCCAGCGGGTGCCGACCGTGGACACGTCCAACCCGTTCACTGCACGCGAAATTCCGCAGGCGGACGAGAGTTTTGTGGTCATCCGGTTCGCTCGACCCAAGGGAATTGACTTCCCCTATTTGCTCACCATGCTGCACGACTCGTTCATGTCGCGTCCGAATGTGATCGTCGTGCCGGGCGGAAAGATGGGTCTCGCGATGCAGCTCATCTTCACGCCGCTGATACTGCAATTGCTCGATCGGCGTGCTCGCGCGTGAGGGTTTCGTCTTTTCGTTTTTTAAAGTAGAGGAGGCATCCGATGAATGCTGTCACTGAAGTATCCGCGCCGCCGGGCGTTCGCAACGACACCCGTTTGATGGCGAACGCGTTGCGTTTTCTCGCTGTCGATGCCGTCGGTCAAGCTAAATCCGGTCACCCCGGCATGCCGATGGGCATGGCGGAAATTGCTGTCGCGTTGTGGAGCCGGCACCTGAAACATAACCCGACGGACCCCGACTGGGCGGACCGGGACCGCTTCGTATTATCGAATGGGCATGGGTCGATGTTGTTATACGGACTCCTGCACCTGAGCGGCTACGACCTGCCGCTCGACGAACTGAAGCGCTTCCGGCAACTGCGTAGCAAGACTCCGGGGCATCCCGAGGTGGGCCTGACACCGGGCGTTGAAACGACGACCGGTCCTCTGGGCCAGGGGTTGGCGAACGCGGTCGGGATGGCGCTTGCCGAGGCCTTGCTTGCGCGGGAGTTCAACCGGCCAGGACATGTGATTGTCGACCATCGAACCTATGTCTTTGTCGGCGATGGCTGCCTGATGGAAGGCATTTCGCACGAGGCGGCTTCGCTGGCGGGCACGCTCGGGTTGAACAAGCTGACTGTGCTCTACGACGACAATGGTATCTCGATCGACGGTGACGTGGCCCACTGGTTCGGCGACGACACCCCGGCGCGCTTCGAGGCATATGGCTGGCACGTGGTGCGCGAGGTGGATGGCCATGACGTCGACGCCGTCGACCGCGCGTTAGGCCATGCGCGTGCTGCCGGCAGACCGACTTTGATCTGCTGCAAGACGGTGATTGGAAAGGGCTCGCCGTCGATGGCCGGGACGCACGATGTGCATGGTGCGCCGC
>NZ_JBAUSA010000877.1:0-6258 GCF_049581465.1 Caballeronia sp.
GCTATGCGCCGACTCGCCACGCAATGTCGTGCAACAATTCCTTTCAACTTCTTTATTTTTGCGCGCAATGGCTTCGAGTGTTGCGGACAAAAAGCGTTCCCTTGGAGTTTCGATGAGTATTGACCGCGCCCAGATCGACACCGCGCTTAGCGGCTTGATCGATCCGAACACCAGCCGCTCGTTCACGGAAACGAAAAGCATCCGCAGCGTGACTGTGGACGGCGCGAACGTGAGTGTGAACGTGGTCCTGGGCTATCCCGCCAAAAGTCAGTTCGACGCGATCCGCGCACTTGTCTCCGACGCCCTCGCGCGCGTCCCCGGCGTGGCGGGCGTACGGGTCGACGTGTCGTCGCATGTGGTTGCGCACGCGGTCCAGCGCGGCGTGAAGCTGCTGCCGAACGTGAAGAACATTATCGCGGTGGCATCGGGCAAGGGCGGGGTGGGCAAGAGCACGACTGCCGTGAACATGGCGCTGGCACTGGCGGCGGAAGGCGCGTCGGTCGGCATGCTCGACGCGGATATCTACGGCCCGTCGCTGCCCATGATGCTTGGCATCAGCGGCCGGCCGGAATCGCCCGACAATACGTCGATGAACCCGCTTGTCGGCCACGGCATCCAGGCCAATTCGATCGGTTTCCTGATCGAGCAGGACAATCCGATGGTGTGGCGAGGACCAATGGTCACGTCCGCACTCGAACAATTGCTGCGCCAGACCAACTGGAAAGACCTGGATTACCTGGTGGTCGACATGCCGCCCGGCACGGGCGACATCCAGTTGACGCTCTCGCAGAAAGTGCCTGTCACGGGCGCGGTGATCGTCACCACGCCGCAGGACATCGCGTTGCTCGACGCCAAGAAGGGTCTGAAAATGTTCGAGAAAGTCGGCATTCCCATCCTTGGGATCGTCGAGAACATGAGCACCCACATTTGCTCGAATTGCGGCCACGAAGAACATATTTTCGGCGCGGGCGGCGGCGACCGGATGTCGCAGGAATATGGCGTGCCGGTGCTCGGGCATTTGCCGCTCGACATTTCGATCCGCGAGACAACCGATGCCGGCCAGCCGACCGTGATCTCGGAGCCGAACGGCAAGATAGCCGAGGCGTACCGGGCGATCGCGCGCAAGGTCGCTATTTCGATTGCGCAACGGCAGCGCGACATGACGTCCATGTTCCCAAGCATCGTGGTGCAGAACACCTGAGAATCAACGTGCGCCTGCCGGCCATTGAGGCAGCGCGCGTCGCGGTATCATGTGGCTTCGATTGGCGCGGCCGGGCGGACACACGGGGTGGTCGCGGGTCGCCATGAGGATCGCATGAAACTAAGATTGGACGGAACGGGACTACGCAGGATGCCTGCCGTCATCATCCTCGCCGCCAGTGCAATGATGCTTGGCGGCTGCGGCATTCTTTTTCAGGATCACGACAAGCGTGCCAGTGCGGTGTTGCAGCCGTCGGGCGGGAACGCGACGCACGGGTCGGTGACGCTCATAGAGCGCTCGGATGGCGTACAGGTGACCTACAACTTGTCGGGCATGCCACCGGACAGCGACCACGCGCTGCAAATCCACGAGCGGGGCGACTGCATCGTCGGGAGTCTCCCAGACACGGGCGAGGTGTTCGCGCCTGCTTCCGAACACACCACGTCGGCATCGAAGATGGAGGGCGACCTCGCCACCATTCACGCCGACGCCAACGGCTCCGCGACCGGGTTCATCGTGGCGCCGGACGTATCGCTCGACGGCGTGCGCTCGGTTTTGTCGCGCGCGATCATTCTTCATCGGGATGCCGCCGATCACTACTCCTTCGTCCCCCATGGCGCGGGTCCGGCGCTGGCGTGCGGCGTGATCCATCAATGATGCGTGAGTGTAGGCAACGGTTCGGGGCACGCTCACCTGGCCTGTCGGCTAACGTGCAGCCAATGCGCGTGCGCCGGCCGGCTCATCTAGTAAAATAGCGCTTCTCGTCTGGTCCGGCTCGTTTTGCGTCCGCTTAGCGCACGCTGTCGGCCACGCTCCGTTTCAAGCCCCGCGGCCTTCCCGAGCCGCCTCTTTCGTTGGGTAGCGTTTCTATGAGCATCAAGTCCGACAAATGGATCCGGCGTATGGCCGAACAGCACAACATGATCGAGCCGTTCGTGCGCGACCAGGTGCGCGTGAGTGAAGACGGCCGCAAGATCGTGAGCTACGGCACGTCCAGTTACGGCTACGACATTCGCGTTGCCGACGAATTCAAGATATTCACCAACATCAATTCCACGATTGTCGATCCGAAGAATTTCGATGAAAAATCGTTCGTCGACTTCAAGGGCGATGTTTGCATCATTCCGCCAAATTCGTTCGCGCTGGCGCGCACGGTCGAATATTTCCGGATCCCGCGTTCCTGCCTGACGGTGTGTCTGGGCAAGTCCACGTATGCGCGTTGCGGAATTATTGTGAACGTCACGCCGTTCGAACCCGAATGGGAAGGGTTTGTTACGCTCGAATTCTCGAATACGACACCTTTGCCTGCCAAAATCTATGCAAACGAAGGCGTGGCGCAAGTCCTGTTCTTCGAAAGCGACGAGATCTGCGAGACTTCCTACGCCGATCGCGGCGGGAAGTATCAAGGCCAGATAGGTGTCACGCTGCCAAAAACCTGACGTTTTGGTTGATCCCTGAGTGGATCAACCCGTCATTGCACTAGTTTCTGAAAGACCGCTGGAATCGAGCAGACGAAACTCGGCCAGCGGTCGTTCCATTTGGAGAATCGCCTGATGAAGTTCCGTTTCCCAGTCGTCATCATCGACGAAGATTTCCGCTCCGAGAACATCTCGGGTTCCGGCATTCGCGCGCTCGCCGAGGCGATCGAGGGCGAGGGCGTCGAAGTGCTGGGCCTCACCAGTTACGGCGACCTGACGTCGTTTGCCCAGCAGTCGAGCCGTGCATCGTGTTTCATTTTGTCGATCGACGACGACGAGTTGCTGCCCTACGTGGACAACGTCGTGGTGGCCGAAGGCGACACGCCCGAACTGGCGTCGGCGATCGTCGCGTTGCGCGCGTTCGTGCAGGCGGTGCGCAGACGCAACGCGGACATCCCCATTTTCCTGTACGGCGAAACGCGGACGTCGCGCCATTTGCCCAATGACATCCTGCGCGAGTTGCACGGTTTCATTCACATGTTCGAGGACACGCCGGAGTTCGTGGCGCGTCACATCATTCGCGAGGCAAAGGTTTATCTCGATGCACTCGCGCCGCCGTTCTTCAAGGAACTTGTGCAGTACGCCGAGGAAGGCTCGTACTCGTGGCATTGCCCGGGGCATTCGGGCGGCGTTGCGTTCCTGAAAAATCCACTCGGCCAGATGTTCCACCAGTTCTTTGGCGAAAACATGCTGCGGGCGGACGTTTGCAATGCGGTCGATGAACTCGGCCAATTGCTCGATCACACCGGCCCGATCGCGGCGTCGGAGCGCAACGCGGCGCGCATCTTCAGCGCGGACCATTTGTTCTTTGTGACGAACGGCACGTCGACATCGAACAAGATCGTCTGGCACGCGACGGTGGCGCCCGGCGATATCGTGCTGGTCGACCGCAACTGCCACAAGTCGATCCTGCACGCGATCACCATGACGGGCTCCATTCCCGTCTTCCTGACGCCGACCCGCAATCACTTTGGCCTGATCGGTCCGATTCCGCGCGATGAGTTCAAGCCGGAGAATATCCGCGAGAAGATTTTGGCGAATCCGTTCGCGCGCGAGGCGCTCGCGAAGAATCCGAACGCGAAGCCGCGCATCCTGACCATCACGCAAAGTACCTACGACGGCCTGATCTACAACGTCGAGATGATCAAGGACCTGCTTGGCGACATGCTGGACACGCTTCACTTCGACGAAGCCTGGCTGCCGCACGCCGAGTTCCACGAGTTCTATCAGGACATGCACGCGATCGGCGCTGGGCGGCCGCGCACGGGCGCGCTGGTGTTCGCCACGCACTCCACGCACAAATTGCTCGCGGGGATTTCGCAGGCATCGCAGATCGTGGTTCAGGACTCCGAGAACAGCACGTTCGACAAGCATCGCTTCAACGAGGCGTACCTGATGCACACGTCGACCAGTCCGCAATACGCGATCATCGCGTCGTGCGACGTGGCGGCGGCCATGATGGAGCCGCCCGGCGGCACGGCGCTGGTGGAAGAATCGATTGCGGAAGCGCTCGATTTCCGCCGCGCAATGCGTAAGGTCGACGACGAATACCGTGACGAATGGTTCTTCAAGGTGTGGGGGCCGGAGGCGCTGACGGAAGACGGGATCGGCGATCGCGAGGAATGGGTGTTAAAGCCGAATGACCGGTGGCATGGTTTCGGGCCGGTTGCCGAAGGCTTCAACATGCTCGACCCGATCAAGGCGACGATCATCACGCCGGGCCTGGCTGTGGACGGCGAGTTCGGCGAGAGCGGCATTCCGGCCGCTATCGTGACCAAGTATCTGGCCGAGCACGGCATTATTGTGGAGAAGACCGGTCTCTATTCGTTCTTCATCATGTTCACGATAGGCATTACGAAAGGCCGCTGGAATTCGATGGTCACCGAATTGCAGCAGTTCAAGGACGATTACGATAACAACCAGCCGCTGTGGCGTGTTCTGCCGGAGTTTATTGCGCTGCATCCGTCGTACGAGCGACTGGGTTTGCGCGATTTGTGCGCGCAGATTCACAGTGTTTATCGGGCGAACGATATCGCGCGGCTGACCACCGAGATGTATCTGTCGAGCATGGAGC
Organism: Caballeronia sp.; assembly: GCF_049581465.1. Taxonomy (GTDB): domain Bacteria; phylum Pseudomonadota; class Gammaproteobacteria; order Burkholderiales; family Burkholderiaceae; genus Caballeronia. The sequence goes on from NZ_JBAUSA010000877.1 coordinate 4,754, forward strand.
CGGCCATGAAACCGTCCGATGCTTATGCAAAGCTGGTGCATCGGGAAATCGATCGCGTGCCTATCGATGAACTCGAGGGGCGTGTGACCAGCATTCTGTTGACGCCTTATCCGCCGGGTATTCCGCTGCTGATTCCGGGTGAGCGGTTCAACAAGACGATCGTGAATTATTTGCGCTTCGCGCGTGAGTTCAACGAGCGTTTCCCGGGTTTCCATACGGATATCCACGGGTTGGTGGGCGAGATGATTAACGGGCGGATCGAGTATTTCGTCGATTGCGTGCGCAATGAAGGGTAGTTTTCGCTGAGCTGCGCGAATCAGAATGAGAGGGCCCGCATTGCGCGGGCCTTCTTATTTCAGAGGTCACAACGGGTTTCACGTCGCGATAAACATCCGCTCCTGTTCGCCCGTTCCGGGCAACGCCTTGGGTGGGCGAACGAAATCGGCGTCGGCCGTCATGTCGTAGAGCGCGTCTTCAAGCGACGCGCACAGCGTGCTCAGCGCCAGATCGTTTTCTTCCATGCCGAATGGATCTTCGATCTGCGCCGCGATTGCCTCGAGCGCCATGAACGCGTACGCGACCAACAGGGCGAACAGCGGTGTCAGGACTCCGGCGCCATCGACCAGGCCGAACGGCAGCATCGCGCAGAACAGGTAGATGGTGCGATGGACCATCACTGAGTACGAGAATGGCAGCGGTGTGGATGCCAGCCGCTCGCATCCGCCGATGACCGCCGACAATTCATTGAGGTTTGTTTCGAGCGCGAGGACGCCGTAACCGTCGAGCGCGCCTTCGCGAGCACGCTCGCCCGACCATTCGCCGAGCCAGAGCAGGATGAGCGAGGAGCGGCATTGTGCCTTCGCCACGCGCTTATACAGCGTTGGCGGAAGGCGTGTTGCGAGGTCGGGAAGCGGATCGGTGCGTCGCAATTCGTGGCGCAGCGCGTGACCGACTGCGCCCAGTGCCGCGATGAACGCGCGTATGTCGGCGATCGGCACGCCGCGTGGCAGCGTCAGCGCTTGTCGCGCTAGCGAGCGCGCGTGGATCGTGAGCGAGCCCCAGAGCTTGCGGCCTTCCCACCAGCGTTCGTAGCTCGCGTTGTTGCGGAAGCCGAGAAACACCGCCAGCGCGATGCCCACGAGTGCGAACGGCGGCGTGCCCAGGCCGATCGGATAGTTGCGCATGTGGTCGTGCATGACGATTGCGGCGATGGACAGCGCACAAATCAAGCCGAGCCGCGGCAGCAGTTGCGGCAGCACGGACCCACGCCATACGAACAACATGCGAAACCAGTTCAGTTTGGGACGGATAATCATGGGGCGCTGTTCGCTGTTTGGGGGCGGTTTGGGGTGGTTCTGCCTGCGGTGAGTGTGGGGCTAGGGTGGAGTCCTTCTGCCAGCGTGGTCGTTCTGCTTAAGTCGGATTTTCTTGCTTATTTCTGTTAGCCCCTATCCGGGGCGGGACTTCATTTCTTTGCAAACGCGCAAAGAAACGAAGCAAAGAAA
>NZ_JBAUSA010000878.1:0-2571 GCF_049581465.1 Caballeronia sp.
GTTTATGAACAGCGGAGCTTCGGCTCCGCTGTTTTCGTTTCAGGCGTCGGCATCTTGCGCTGCGGTTCGCTTGAGGACGTCGACCTGGTTACGCCAGCGTTCGAGAACCCCGGCCTCCTGGTCCCGCGCGAACGCAAATTCGATCCCGTGCGTGAGGCGCGCGTAGCCAACTTTCTGCCACTCTCCCGTTTCGATCGACGCCATGAAGCAAGTGGCGGGCGAACCTTTAATCGATGGCGCGACTCGCACCATGAGTTGTACCTGGAAGAACGCTTCATCGAAGATGAAGGTCAGCGCCGCGCGACCCGTCCGGCCGATAGCGAGCGCCGTCCGCGACTCCGGCCACAGCGAGAAACACACGCTGCGCTCATCGGGCGCATACAGCTCGCCCACACTCAGCAACGATGTCCGCACGCGGCCATCGACGGTAGCGAGCAGCGAAGCGGTGAAACCGGCTTTCGTCTCGATCGATTCGCCGTTGAAGAGCGCGCGCAAGGGCGCAGGCCATTGGTCGAACGTGCAATGTTCGATGTCAGCCACCTTCGACACCTGAGGATCGGTCATACGGATCTCCGCAAAGGAAAAAGGCCCGTTGGAACGAGCCTTCAACTGACGCATGCATGTAAGCCGGATGGTCTATCGAAAGAACACGTGCTGCGTGATCTTCTCCAGCGGATATTGCACGCCAGGCAGGATACGCGCTGGGAGGTTGAGCGGCTTGAGCAACATCTTCACGCACATTTGCGCCGATAGATTGCGCCGCACGAGCGCATTGACACGCGCCGCCAACTCACGGTTGTGGGCCGTGTCGTTGGCGCGTTCCGGATAGCGGACGGCGAACACGTGCCGCAGCGCGATCTCGGAATCCTCGTTCTTGAGCTCCATCACGCGACGCATCAGCGCGCCCAGCACGGCGAAACGCCCGTTGCCTTCTATCTTGTTGTACTTCTTGAAGAAGCGAAAGAAGTGCTTGTAATGCCGCACTTCGTCGATACGGATGAGATCGGTGATTTGCTTGAGGACTGGATCGTCGGAGCATTCGTTAATGGCCCGGTACAACGTAGCCGTGCCTGTTTCCACTACGCAGCGGGCCACCATTTCGAGGGCGCGGGATTTTTCGTATTCCTCTACCGAGCACGTCAGCGAATATTCAGCGAAGAAGTTCTTGAATGCCGTGTCCCAGTCGAACTCGGGCCACACATGGTGAATGTAGGTTTTCAACGCCAGGCCGTGCTGCATCTCTTCGGGTTCCCACTCGTTGTTGAGCCAGTCGGAGACCTCGGGGTCGTCATTGAAATAGGTGCTCAGGTTGCTTGTGTAGAGATCGGTCCCGCTCTCGATAAACGAAGCCGCGCAAAGCAATAGAAGAAGATGTTCATTCGCCTGGGCCTTACGGCGGTCGATGCGGTTCAGATCGATATTTTCGATCCGCCAAGGCATCACGTAGCTACTTTTCGTGTACATAATTCGCGCTCCCGAAGCTGTACTGAACGCGCCGTCAGCCAAACCGGCCGAACGTCAGGCGACGCCGTGAAGATCATAGCGCCCGTATTGTTGAAAACTTGGAACCTGCATATTAGCTGCCTTGCGAGGAAGCCGCAGGTACGAAGAGAGACCGCTAAAGCAGCGTATCAGTTCCGGATAGCACGTGAAATAGCACAAATCGTACCGAGTTCGCGGGTGTGACATCAACGGTTTCATTCACGGCGATGCACGCGTGCAGTGGCGCTCGGCTGACCCCTTACAATACGGCCATCGCATGAACCATCCCGCGCACTTTTTCGAGCTATGACACGAGATCCCCGTATCACCTTGAACGCACGACAGCAGGCATTGCTGGACTGGGTACAGCGGGACGGCTTCGTGACCGTGGACGATCTCGCCACGCACTTCGACGTCACGCCGCAGACCATTCGCCGCGACGTCAACTGGCTTTCCGATATGAACCTGCTGCGCCGCTATCACGGCGGCGCAAGCCTTCCGACCAGTTCGGAGAATGTCTCGTATAGCGCTCGACAGCGCATGTTCCACGATGAAAAGCGTCGGATTGCTGCGCTGGTTGCGTCGCACATACCGGATCAGGCTTCACTCTTCATCAACCTGGGCACGACTACCGAGGAAGTGGCGCGAGCCCTCAACCGGCACCGCGGCTTGCACGTGATTACGAACAACCTCAATGTGGCAAGCATGATGGGCGGCTACCCGGAGTGCGAAGTGCTGATTACCGGCGGTATTGTGCGTCCTTGGGACAAGGGCATTGTGGGCGAACTCGCGATTGATTTTATCCGCCAGTTCAAAGTGGATTTCGCGATCATCGGGACGTCGAGCATTGAAACTGACGGCACGCTGCGTGATTTCGATACCCGCGAGGTTCGCGTTGCCGAAGCCATTATTGCGCACGCGCGCACGGTGTTTCTGGTTGCCGACCATTCGAAGTTTGGTCGGCCGGCGCTAGTTCGGTTGGGCCATTTGAATCAGATCAATGCGCTGTTCACCGATGCCGCACCGCCGGGGGAGATGGCTGAGACGCTCGCCTCGCTCGATATGCAGGTTTTTGTGGCGGAGTAAGGG
>NZ_JBAUSA010000879.1:0-4525 GCF_049581465.1 Caballeronia sp.
GATGTCGCGTTGCTCGGCATCCGCGACGTCTCCACGAGCCGCCTGGGTCATGTGACCATCGCATGCGTGCCGTCGGTTGCCTACTATTTCCTGCCGAGCGTCATTGCCGCCTATCACAGTCGCTATCCGCGGATCCGGGTCAAGCTGCTCGACTCGAGCGCCAATGAAGTGCTCGGCTCGGTAATCAGCGGCGAAGCTGATTTCGGCGTTAGCTTCGTGGGCAGCCAAGAAACCGAGGTCGAGTTCAAGGTCCTAGTGCAGGAACGGTTCGTCGCCGCGTGCCGCCGCGATCATCCCCTTGCTCAGAAAAAGCGTGTGACCTGGAACGAGCTTTATGAACACGAATATGTATCCGTCGACAAGACTTCTGGCAACCGCCTGCTGCTCGATCAGGCGCTGACCACCGTGGCGCCGAGGAAGCCTAGCGTCTGCGAGACCCACCATGTCACCACCATGCTTGGCCTGATCGAAGCAGGACTCGGTGTGGCCGCCGTGCCCTCAATGGCGATGCCCATGCGCGACCATCCGATTCTGACAAGCGTGCCGCTCGTCGATCCGGTCGTGACGAGACGCATCGGGATCGTCAGGCGCCGGGGGCGTCCGCTCACGCCGGCCGCGCAACACTTCTATCAGACGATCCTCGACACGAAGCGTAGCGGCATGGCCGACGCCGCGGGAAAGAAGGCGCCGAAATGACACTGCCGAGGCCCTTCAGGCTGCTTTACGTTCAGGTCCTGCTCGGAATGGGGCTCGGCATGACCGTCGGCCACTTCTGGCCACAGGCCGGCGCATCGCTTAAACCGCTCAGCGATGCGTTCGTCGCGCTGGTACGCATGATGATCGCGCCAATCGTCTTCTGCACGATCGTCACCGGCATTACGTCGCTTGCGAGCGGCTCCAGGATCGGGCGGACCATACTGAAGGCGCTGGCGTTGTTCTACGTTCTCACGATGGTTGCGCTCGTTGTGGGGATCGCGACCGCATTCGCGCTGCACCCGGGCGCCGGCCTGCACATCGACGCGCATCATCTGGACACGACTATCCTCGCGCAGTATTCCACGCGCACGCAGTCGTACGGATTCGTCGAATTCGCGCTTCATGTGATTCCGGAGACGCTTGTCGGCGCTTTCGAGAAAGGCGAAGTGCTACCGGTCTTGCTGCTTGCCCTTCTGTTCGGCTTCGCATTGAATGCGAGCCGAAGCGCCGGGCGGCGGGTACACGAATTCATCGACGGCATCGCGTATGTGCTGTTTCGCATCCTCGCGATGATCATGCGGCTTGCTCCCGTCGGCGCATTCGGCGCGATGGCGTTCACGGTGGGTCGCTTCGGCATTCGTTCGATTGGCTCGCTCGGCATGCTGATGGTGTCGTTCTACGCGGCGTGTTTGCTGTTCGTCGTCTGCGCGCTCGCTCCACTTGCACGCCTGCATGGCTTCTCACTCTGGCTGCTGCTGCGCTACATTCGCGAGGAACTTGTCATCGTACTCGCGACTTCGTCGACCGAACCGGTGCTGCCGCGCCTCATCGTCAAGCTCGAAGCGCTTGGCTGCGACAAAGGCATCGTGGGACTCGTGCTGCCCGCCGGCTATTCGTTCAACCTGGACGGCACGGCGATCTACCTGACGCTCGCGTCCATGTTCATCGCTCAAGCGTGCGATGTACACCTCTCGGGCGGCCAGATCGCGACGATGCTCGCGGTCATGCTGCTCACGTCGAAGGGCGCGGCGGGCGTAACGGGCAGCGGACTGGTTGCGCTCGTCGCCACGCTGGCCGTCATTCCTGACTTGCCGCTTGCAGGCGTCGCGCTGCTGGTCGGCATCGATCGCTTCATGTCCGAGGCGCGCGCCCTGACGAGCGTGATCAGCAATGCCTGCGCGGTGATCTTCATATCGATGTGGGAGCGTTCCTGCGACCGGGTGCGCCTGAAGAACGCATTGAGCCTGGCGCATGAGTCTGAGGATGCATTCGATCATCCCGCCGACCTGACGGGCTGAATCGTTGCCTTAGTTTCAATGCGTGGCGACGGAATCGAGCCCGGTCGATGTCACCTCCGGCTGCACGGCGGGCGACGCGAGATAGTCGAGCAGCGCCTTCGCTTCCTTCGGATGCTGTGCGCCGACCGGTATGCCGGCGGCAAAGCGCGTGACGGACTGCATCGACTCCGGAATCTTGCCGACGTACGCCGCGCCCTTCACCGGAAGCAACTCGCTCACCTGCTGAAATCCCACTTCGTAGTCGCCTGTCGCGACAACGGACGCCACCGGAATCTTCGGGATCATCTTCGCCTTGTTCTTCACCTGCTCCTCGATGCCGAGCCGCTTGAACAGCTCGCGCTCGATATAGACGCCGCTCGCGCTATCCGAGTAAGCGATCGACCGGGCACGCAGCAAGGTTTCCTTGAGCGCCGCCTCGGACCCGATGTCGGGCTTTGGCGCGCCATCGCGCACGACCATGCCGATGCGCGAATCGGCGAGTTCGACGCGTGAATCGGGAACCACCTTGCCCTGCTTGATCAGGTCGTCGAGGGCGTAGCCGACCATGATCACCACGTCGGCAGGCTCGCCGCGCTGGAGCCGGTTCGGAATGGCCTCCGGCGACTTGCCCATCGACGGGCCGAGCGCGGTATCGAGCGTATTGCCGGTGGACGCCGCGAACTTCGGGCCGAGCAGCTTGTAGGCGGCGGTAAAGCCGCCCGAACTCATCACATGCAGCTCGGCGGCCTGCACATTCGCCGCAGCGGCGCAGGTGCCGAGCAGCGCCGTGGTGCAGAGTTTCAGAAGAAAGGATTTCATGGGGCGATAGTATGTCAGTCTAATGTTCGAGGAGGCGTGCGATGCTTCAGGGAGCCGCATGCAGCGGAACGCGACGGCGCCGGTACAGTGCGAGTGTTGCACCGAGCCCGCACACCGCGGCGAAACTCATCCAGTAACCTGGCGCGGCTTTGTCGCCCGTCATATGAATGAGCGCGGTCGAGATGACGGGCGTAAAACCTCCGAAGACCGCCGTCGCGAGGCTGTAGGCGAGAGAGAATCCGGCGACGCGCACCTCGACTGGCATCACCTCGGTGAGCGCGACGACCATCGCGCCGTTGTAAATGCCGTACATGAACGAGAGCCAGAGCAGCACAAGCAGCATGTTGACGAAGCTTGGTGCGTGGGCCAGCAGCGACAGCGCCGGGTAAGCGGTCGCTATTGCCAGGATCGTCATCGCAAGGAGGAGCGGACGGCGTCCGATTCTATCCGACAGCGCACCACCGATTGGCAGCCAGATAAAATTGGAGACACCCACGCACAGCGTGACGAGCAAGCTGTCGGCAGTGCTCAGATGCAGGACCGTCTTGCCGAAGGTCGGCGCATACACCGTGATCAGATAAAAACTTGTGGTGGTCATCGCCACCAGCAGCACGCCAGCGATCACGACATTCCAGTTCTGCACGAGTGTAGCAAAGACCTCTTTCATGCTCGGGCGATGCTGGCGCTGTTTAAATTCCGCGGTTTCCTCAAGATTGCGCCGTAGGATGAAAAGGAAAGGCACGATCATGCAGCCGACGAAGAACGGCACGCGCCATCCCCACGCAGCGATCGCCGCCGTGTCGAGCCACTGATTGAGCGCGAAGCCGAGCGCGGCGGCGATGACGATCGCCACTTGCTGGCTTGCCGACTGCCAACTCGTGAAGAAGCCCTTGCGGCCCGGCGTCGCCATTTCGGCGAGATACACCGATACCCCGCCGAGTTCAGCGCCCGCTGAGAAGCCCTGCAGCAGACGACCGATGAGAACCAGCGCCGGGGCGAAGAGTCCGATCGTCGCATAGCCGGGCACGAACGCGATCAGGATGGTGCCACTCGCCATGATCGACAGCGTGACGATCAGGCCCTTGCGGCGGCCGACATCGTCGATGTACGCGCCGAGGATGATCGCGCCGAGCGGGCGCATCAGGAAGCCCGCGCCGAAGACGGCGAAGGTCATCATCAGCGATGCGAACTCGCTCGCTGCCGGGAAAAAGACCGCGGCGATCTGCGTGGCATAGAAGCCGAACAGGAAGAAGTCGAACTGCTCCAGGAAGTTGCCTGCCGTCACGCGTAGCACGGCGGATGCCTTCGACTGCCCGGGGGCCAGCAGGGGTGAGGAGGGATGCATCGAGGTGTCTCCTGAAAATTTTTGACTTTGTGATGTTCGGGCGGATTGTTGTTTGTCGAATACTCGCCCGAACGACGCAACACATTAAGTGCTATTTTTGCAACGATTGATGTCCGCTGGTTATCAGCCGGCGAAGCGCTCAGGCCACGAACCGGCACTGAGAGGCGGGCGTGCGCGTGTCCATGTTGCGTCCCCGGTTCAGGTGATCGTCGATTTCCGCCGCGCAGCCGAGCATGCGGGGATAAAGGAAGATCGTGAACGCGGCGGTTTCCAGATCGGTCTCGGTCAATTCACCACGTCGCAGCGGCTGCCACAGCATCTTCAGCAGCAGCGCTGCGATCACCGCATCGACGTTGACGCAATAGACGTTGCGGGACACGCCGGCATC
>NZ_JBAUSA010000880.1:0-1967 GCF_049581465.1 Caballeronia sp.
CCGTGAAGGCGATCGGCATGGAACTGTGCCCGGCGCTTGGCATCAGCATTCCGGTCGGTAAGGATTCCTTGTCGATGCGTACCAAATGGCAGGACGCGACGGGTGCGGCGAAGGAAGTCGTTTCGCCGGTGTCGCTGATCATCTCCGCGTTTGCGCCGGTTGAAGACGTGCGCCGCCAGCTCACGCCGCAATTGCGTCCCGGCACGGACACGGTGCTGATTTCCATTGATCTCGGGCGCGGCAAGAATCGTCTGGGCGGCAGTATCCTGGCGCAGGTGACGCAACAAATCGGCGATAAAACGCCTGATGTCGACGACGCCGAAGACCTCAAGCGCTTCTTCAACGCGATTCAATCGTTGAACGCGGCGGGCAAGTTGCTGGCCTATCACGATCGCTCCGATGGCGGCCTGTGGGCGACGGTTTGCGAAATGGCGTTTGCGGGGCATGTGGGTGTTTCCTTGAACGTGGACATGCTCACACTTGATCCGCACCACGAATCCGACTACGGCGACGCGAAGGACTGGGCGAAGCAGACCAGCGGCTTGCGTGACGACCGGACCATTCGCGCGTTGTTCACCGAAGAACTTGGCGGCGTGATCCAGGTGCAACTGACCGAACGCGATGCCGTGATTGGCGCTTTGCGCGAACATGGGTTGTCGGCATGCAGCACGGTGATCGGCAAGCCGAATGAGCGCGATACGATCGAGATTTATCGCGACGCTAAAAAGATCTATGAGGCGCCGCGGCACGAATTGCATCGTGCGTGGAGCGAAGTGAGTTGGCGCATCGCGCGCTTGCGTGACAACCCCGCATGCGCGGACGCGGAATATGACGCATTGCTCGACCCATCGGACCCCGGCCTTTCGCCTGTTCTCAGCTTTGATCCGGCGCAGGACGTGGCGGCGCCGTTTATCGGCGTGAGCGTTGGGGGTGGTTCGAAGGCGCGGCCGCGGGTTGCGATCCTGCGCGAGCAGGGCGTCAATTCGCACCTCGAAACGGCTTATGCATTTGACCGTTCAGGTTTCGACACCCACGACGTCCACATGAGCGACTTGCTGTCGGGACGTGTCACGCTTGCGGACTTTGCCGGTGCGGTGGCGTGTGGCGGTTTTTCCTACGGCGACGTGCTTGGCGCGGGCGAGGGCTGGGCCAAGACGATTCGTTTCAATCCTCGTCTGGCGGACATGTTCGCTGAGTTCTTTGGTCGCTCGGATACCTTTGCCTTGGGTATCTGCAATGGTTGCCAGATGATGAGCAGCCTTGCATCGATGATTCCTGGCGCCGATGCGTGGCCGAAATTTACGCGTAACAAGTCGGAGCAATTCGAAGCGCGTTTTTCGCTGGTTGAAGTGCAAAGTTCGCCGTCGATTTTCTTCAGCGGGATGGAGGGTTCACGGATCCCGGTTGCCATTGCGCACGGTGAAGGCTTCGCTGATTTCTCGCAACAAGGCGATGCTGCGAATGCGTTGGTCGCGATGCGTTTTGTCGATCATCGAGGGACGGCTACTGAGCGGTATCCGTTTAACCCTAATGGCTCGCCGGAGGGTTTGACTTCCGTCACTACGCCGGATGGGCGGTTTACCGTGTTGATGCCGCATATGGAACGGGTGCACCGGACCGTGCAGATGAGCTGGAAGCCGGATGACTGGACGACAGACGGCAGCCCGTGGATGCGGGCGTTTCAGAACGCACGACGCTGGATAGCATAAGGGGTTTCGCGTACCGCTCGGGGGTTTGGTTGGGGTTGGGGTTCTCGAGCGGTTCGGGTTCTGCTTGCGGCGAGTGTGGGGCTAGGGTGGGGTGCTGCTCGCGGCGAGTGTGGGGAGAGCATTGAGTCCTTCTGCTCGCGTGGTCGTTCTGCTTAAGTCGGATTTTCTTGCTTATTACTGTTAGCCCCTATCCGGGGCGGGACTTCATTTCTTTGCAAACGCGCAAAGAAACGAAGCAAAGAAACGCGTTCAAACCGC
>NZ_JBAUSA010000881.1:0-1960 GCF_049581465.1 Caballeronia sp.
ACCGTTTGACCCCCGTTGGCGTCCGAGCCGCCCAGATAATCGGTCGAGAACGAATATTGACGCCCGAAGGTGAGGGAGCCGATGCCGTTTTTCGTAAGGCCTACAAATGCCTGGCGGCCGAACAGCGAGTTGCCTTGGCCCAGTGCGCCCGTGCCCGCGTTAAAGCCGTTTTCCAAAACGAAGATAGCCTTCAGGCCGCCACCCAGGTCTTCAGAACCACGCAGGCCCCAACGGCTGCCTTGCGCGACGCCGTCGTTGTAATAGTAAAGATGCTGCGCTTTGGCGCCGGCATGGTTCACATACGTGAAACCCGTATCGATCAGGCCATACAGCGTGACGCTGCTTTGTGCGTGAGCGGCGCCCACGAAGCCCGCGAGGAGAGCCGTGGTCAAGATTTTCTTATTCACGAGATTTTCCGATTAATTCCAAACATCACGTCACTAGCAACTCGACCGAACACCGAGAAACCTGCAGGATGTGACACGCAAAAAGGAGCCCGCAGGGTGCGTGTCCGAACCCTGACTAAGAACTCTCCAATAATATCTGCGGATGCTAGCGTGTGAATCGCGAACCGCAAACCAACAATATGTGGTTTGTTTCGAAGGGTTTGATCTTTGCTTCGCAGGCCATAGTGCCAGCGATTGTGTCTCCAAGCGCCGTCAACGAACTCTGAGCGCTAAGCGGCTTGGCTTATGCCGTAAATGCGATTTCCTTTTCGGAATTCGGCATTTGGAGTCCTACCATTCGTCTGTCTAGAATGTCAGCCCTTTCTTTACGTCGGTCCCACAGTGCAAGCCAGCGCGCACGAGCAGTCCCATCGCATACCACGCCCAACGAGTGGCGACGCCGAAGTCATTTCGCTACCGATCAATAGTCATCGGTCTATTGGCGAGGATGTGGTTATTGAGTTCCGCAACATAAGCAAGGTCTACGGAAACTCACACGGTGACCACTCGGTCGCGGCGGTCCGGAGCATCAATCTCTCGGTCAGGCGCGGTGAAGTCCTTTGTCTGATGGGTACTTCAGGAAGCGGGAAGTCGACGCTACTCCGACATGTCAATCGCTTGATCGAACCGAGCGACGGCGAGCTATTCGTGAACGGCGAAAGCGTCAGTGACTTGTCTGCGACCGAACTCCGTGAAGTTCGGTCGCGGCGGATCGGGATGGTCTTCCAGCACTTTGGATTGTTGCCTCATCGGAGCGTCCGTGAGAACGTCGCACTGCCCCTTGAGTTGCGTGGTGACCCAGAGGCAATACGCCATGCCGAAGCGGATCGTCAGTTGCAGGCAGTAGGGCTAAGTGCATGGGCGGACCGCTATCCAGGCGAGCTCTCCGGCGGAATGCAGCAACGCGTCGGATTGGCGCGAGCGTTGGTCATCTCCCCTGAAATCCTCCTACTCGATGAGCCCTTCAGTGCACTTGATCCATCCATTCGCCGGGACCTGCAAGCCCACTTCCTGCGAATCGCGCGCGAACGCAAAATTACAGCGGTCCTAGTCACGCACGACCCTGCCGAGGCGTTGCGCCTGGCAGACCGAATTGCAGTCATGCGTGATGGACAGTTGATCCAGGTCGGCACACCCGACGAACTGCTCAACAGTCCGGTAGATTCAGGGGTGGCGGATTTCTTTCTAGATAGCCCGGCGGTGGATTTGTCTCACCCGCTCTACCCGGACGAGGGGATCGCTGGGGCTAACCGCACCGGAGCGCGCGAAGCGGTGCAACCTCAAGGAGCGCTGTTGGCCAGGTTACTCCTTGGACCCGCTGCGCTCGCGGCTCGGGGGCGGGAAGGATTGTTCTGGTTAAGCCTGGTCGGCGAAATGGCTGCGATGGCAGTATTTTGCGCCGCGTTGTACGCGGCGAATTCCTTAACGGCTGTGATTGCAGGTGGGATCTGGCTGCTCATACAAATGCTTTGCGCATGGGCTGCTGGACTTCGTGCGGCAAAGACCCGTCGTGC
>NZ_JBAUSA010000882.1:0-7118 GCF_049581465.1 Caballeronia sp.
TTTCTTTGCAAACGCGCAAAGAAACGAAGCAAAGAAACGCGTTCAAACCGCGAATACCTCAGTGTCGTCGTTGCCCATTTCAAGTTTTTGGCACGAACGTAGCGCGGCCCCAAATACTTAACCCGCAGTCGAACACCTCCCTCAAGCACCAGCGGCGCGCACACGCTTCGCCCCAATTGTCCCAATCCCATTGCTGCAGGTGGCAACGCATGGCATAAGGCTTTTGGCAACGCCAGCAACGTCAACAGTAGCGCCAGCGATAACGTCAGTGGCAAGGCCGGCGAAATGCTGCTTAGTTGTTGCCTTGCTCGTTTGGGTCGCGCGAAAGCTCGACGCAGGATCACGGAGCGGATACCACGCGTGTGGGTGGTACGAGAACACGGATACTCGCCGAGATACGACCGTTGAGGCGAAGCGAGTGAGTGCCGTTTGTGCTTGCGGAGGGTGTTCGACTGCGGGTTGATGGGTGGGGGCCGTGCTACGTTCGTGCCAAAAGCCTGAAGTGAGCAACGCCGACACTTAGGTATTCGCGGTTTGAACGCGTTTCTTTGCTTCGTTTCTTTGCGCGGGTTTGCAAAGAAATGAAGTCCCGCCCCGGATAGGGGCTAACAGTAATAAGCAAGAAAATCCGACTTAAGCAGAACGACCACGCTAGCAGAAGGACTCAACGCTCTCCCCACACTCGCCGCGCGCAGCACCCCCTCCACACGCTCCGCGCGCAGCGCCACCCCCAAGCGCCAGCGTCAACCACCTAGTGATTTCGCTCCGAAACCTGCGGTGAAGGCTTACCCCAAGTCGACTTACCCACATACGGCGATGAACCGCCGCCGTGCGGCTGTCCCTGCGGAGGCCGTCCGGCATCAGGGCTTCCAGCCGGCGGATTGCCGCCAGCCTGCGGGGGCGGCCCCCCATGCCCACCTTGCCCGCCACCACCCTTGGGGCCCCCGTTCGGGCCACCGCTTCCGCCGCGATAACCGCCGTTCCCCTGGCCGGGAGGAGGCCCACCGTGATAACCCGGGCCACGGTTGTAGCCGTGATAACCCGGACCATCGTTGTAGTATCGCGGCCCCGGGCCGCCATAGTAACCACCGCCGTAACCGCCCCCAAACCCCCCACCTACACCAATGACCACGCCCGAGTCGACAACCGGAGCGCCATATCCATAGCCGTACCCAGGGTCATAGCCAGCCGGATAAGCAGGGGAGCCAGGCGGCGGATAAGCGGGATAGCCGCCCGTCGCGTAAGCAGGCGTGCCATCGGGATAAACTGCACACCCAGCCACCAGGGCAGCGGAAGCGATGATGAGTCCTGCAACTGCAAATTTCATGATGGACACTAAAACGTAAGTTGATTACGGTATCAGACCGTCTCGCGACAAGAATGTCGCAGTAATATTTGTAAAGATTTATCCCGTCGGCAACGGCGCTTCAGTCGCCTGTCCACACACGAAACGGTGTACCGCCAAAAGAGACAACGCGGCAGCGCGACGCTCTGTTGACGCAGATGCAACAATCCTTTGTCGCCAGTCACCTTTATGTGATAGGGGCAAACCCGTATACTTCATTTGTCCAGAAGTGGGTCCGTCAGCCCACGGGACTTGAGAAGGGGTTCCCAATGAAAAAGATAATATCGACCTACTGGCCCATCGCGATGATCGTGCCGGTGGCACTCGTCGGCTTTTGCCACACCGTGCAGCCGCACAACGCAAGCTCGGCACCGCATATGCACAGCGCCGCCAACGTCAGCGCGGAATTTGCGCGTGCGCTGTCGCTCGGGCTGGTTGAAACGGACACCAGGGCGCCGGGTTACGGCCCGATCAGCGGGTCGGCAACGTCAGCGGTATCGCAGACGTTATAAAACGACGGACGCGCGGCGAACATTAATCGCGTAAGCAGGCCCAAAAGCGTCCGCGACGCCCTGAGGCGCTTAGCCTTAAGCCGACGCCCAGAAGGACCATTTTCCAGCCCATGTTATGTATCCGATGCAGCCGCAAGGCTGCATCGCTCGCCGATCGGGCAGCCAAACGGCGTAGTTTGTATAATTCGGAACGGCGTCGATTGAGTCCTCTCGTCGATCTGCCCCGATTCCCGCAAACAACGCCGAAACCATGACCACAATCGCCGTCTGCTTCGTTTGCCTCGGCAATATTTGTCGGTCGCCGAGCGCTGAGGGCGTGATGGCGTATCAAGTGCGGCGAGCGAAGTTGTCGGAACGGATCGTGATCGATTCGGCAGGAACAGGTGACTGGCACATCGGCCAACCGCCCGACGAACGGGCGCAGCGCGCCGCGAAGAGACGAGGTTATGACCTGTCGAAATTGCGTGGCCGGCAGATCGCCAGTGAGGATTTCGCCCGATTCGACTTGCTGATCGCGATGGATGACGCCAACGCGGCAGCGCTGACGAAAGCCTGTCCGCCGGAATATCGCGACAAGATCCGGTTGCTGATGGAATTCGGCGCCCGCGACGACAGCCGCGTGGTCGTCGACCCGTATTTCGGCGGCGACGAAGGGTTCGAACGGGTGCTGGATCAATGCGAAGACGCATGCGAAGGCTTGCTGAAGGCGCTTCGAACGCAATTGCTGACGTAACGTGAGGCTTCAGACCCGCATTGCAGGGCCTGCAACTTCTAAGCAAATTCCTAAGAAATCCGTCGTCGATACTTGACTAAATCCGTAGGCTATTTATACTGGACCAAATTCATCAAGTATTAGCCGTATCCCCCGGTAGCTTACAAATATGAGACTCACCACGAAAGGCCGCTTCGCCGTCACGGCGATGATCGACTTGGCTTTACGCCAGGAGCAGGGTCCGGTAACGCTTGCCGGGATCAGTCAGCGGCAGCACATCTCCTTGTCCTATCTCGAGCAGTTGTTCGGCAAGTTGCGCCGGCACGAGATCGTCGAATCGGTTCGCGGTCCCGGCGGCGGCTACAACCTCGCACGCCGCGCGGAGAACGTGACGGTGGCGGACATTATCATCGCGGTGGACGAACCGATCGATGCCACGCAGTGCGGCGGCAAGGGCGCATGCGAAGGCACGAAGCAGCACGACGGCCACTGCATGACGCACGAACTCTGGTCCACGCTCAATCAGAAGATGGTCGAGTATCTCGATTCCGTCTCGCTGAAAGACCTGGTCGATCAGCAGCGCGCGCGAGAAGGGTCGTCGGCGGTCATACGCGATCGCCGCGCCGAGTCAGCCACGGTCGAGACCGTGCGCGTGGCGCCAAAAGGACCGAATTCCGTTTTCAACCTGGCCGGCTGACAGACCCCGCGTTCATTCGCGGCAGTCTCGCCTGATTAGAGCCAATTGAGTTAAATCCCCGGAGCGACAATGAATAACGACATTCCCCACCTGCCCATTTACATGGACTACAGCGCGACGACGCCAATCGATCCGCGCGTGGTGGACAAGATGATCCCGTATCTGCGCGAGCAATTCGGCAATCCGGCATCGCGTAGTCACCAGTACGGCTGGGACGCTGAACGGGCCGTCGAGGAAGCGCGCGAGAACGTCGCGAAACTGGTCAATTGCGATCCGCGCGAAATCATCTGGACGTCGGGCGCAACGGAATCGGACAACCTCGCACTCAAAGGCGCGGCGCATTTCTACAAGAGCAAGGGTAAGCACATCATCACGGTGAAGACCGAGCACAAGGCTGTGCTCGATACCTGCCGCGAGTTGGAGCGCGAAGGCTTCGAAGTGACCTATCTGGACGTGAAGGACGACGGCCTGCTCGACCTGGACAAGTTCCAGGCGGCGATTCGTCCCGACACCATTCTCGTTTCCGTGATGAGCGTGAACAACGAGATTGGCGTGGTCCAGGACATCGCGGCGATCGGTGAGATTACGCGCGCCAAGGGCATCATTTTTCACGTCGATGCAGCGCAAGCCACCGGCAAGATCGAGATCGACCTGCAGAAGCTGAAAGTCGACCTGATGTCGTTCTCGGCGCACAAGACGTATGGTCCGAAGGGCATCGGCGCGCTGTTCGTGCGCCGCAAGCCGCGGATTCGCATCGAAGCGCAGATGCACGGCGGCGGTCACGAGCGCGGCATGCGTTCAGGCACGCTGGCGACGCATCAGATCGTCGGCATGGGCGAGGCTTTCCGTATCGCGGGTGAGGAAATGGCAGCCGAAAACGAGCGCGTGCGCATGCTGCGCGACCGCTTGCTGAACGGCTTGTCGGACATGGAAGAGGTTTATGTGAACGGCGACATGGTCGCGCGCGTGCCGCATAACCTCAACATCAGCTTCAACTTCGTGGAAGGCGAGTCGCTGATCATGGCGGTCAAGGACGTGGCGGTATCGTCGGGTTCGGCGTGTACGTCGGCTTCGCTGGAGCCTTCGTATGTGCTGCGCGCGCTGGGTCGCAACGACGAACTCGCGCACAGCTCGATCCGCTTCACGGTCGGCCGTTTCACGACCGAACAGGACGTTGACTACGTGATCAATTTGTTGAAGGGCAAGATTGCCAAGCTGCGCGACTTGTCGCCGCTTTGGGAAATGCACAAGGACGGTATCGATATTTCGTCGATCCAGTGGGCCGCGCACTAAGCGCCGTTTTAAGCGCTCACTGCACGTCCACCGCACGCACACGCAAAAGATAAGGAGTTTGAATCATGGCTTATAGCGACAAGGTTCTGGATCACTACGAAAACCCGCGCAATGTCGGCTCGTTCGGCAAGGACGACGACACGGTCGGCACCGGCATGGTCGGTGCACCGGCATGCGGCGACGTGATGAAGCTGCAAATCCGTGTTGGCGCGGATGGCGTGATCGAAGATGCAAAGTTCAAGACCTACGGCTGCGGGTCGGCAATCGCTTCCAGCTCGCTCGTCACCGAATGGGTCAAGGGCAAGACGCTGGATCAGGCGTTGACGATCAAGAATACGCATATTGCCGAAGAGCTGGCGCTGCCGCCGGTCAAGATTCACTGCTCGATTCTTGCCGAAGACGCGATCAAGGCTGCCGTTGCCGATTACAAGCAACGTCACAGCACTGTCTCGACGGAAGTGGAAGCGAAGCAGCACGCGTAATTCAAGCGGGATCGTGAAACTCGAGCAAGGCAAGAGAAGAGATTATGGCTATCACGTTGACGGACAAAGCAGCAAAGCACGTACAAAAGTATTTGCTACAACGCGGCAAGGGCGTGGGGCTGCGGCTCGGTGTACGCACGACCGGCTGCTCGGGTCTCGCCTATAAACTTGAGTACGTGGACGAACTCGCGCCGGAAGATAAGGTGTTCGAAACGGCGGGTGTGAAGATCATTGTCGATCCGAAGAGCCTGGCCTATATCGACGGCACCGAACTCGACTTCGCGCGTGAAGGCCTGAACGAAGGATTTCGCTTCAATAATCCGAACGTAAAGGACGAGTGCGGCTGCGGCGAATCGTTCCGCGTGTGACGTTGCTGGTCAACGGTCTGGAGGCGGCGAGTGCCGCCTTTTTCTTTGTTGCAAAGCCTCATGCGCTGACGGGCCGGCCGCCACGCCGCTCATATTCTGCGAATTTCCGCCTCGCGTCCTAAAATTTCCCTATGGCATCGCTCAACGACACTCACTTCGAGTTGTTCGACCTTCCCGCCACGTACGCCGTCGATTCCACTGCGCTCGACCATGCGTATCGGACGGTACAGGCGCAGGTGCATCCCGATCGTTTTGCGGCGGCCGGTGACGCGCAAAAACGCATCGCGATGCAATGGGCCACGCATGCGAACGAGGCGTATCGGACGCTGCGCGATCCTCTGAAGCGCGGGACCTACATGCTGAAGTTGCGTGGCGTGAATGCTGGCGCCGAAAGCAACACGGCGATGGAACCCGCCTTCCTGATGCAGCAAATGGAGTGGCGCGAAAATATCGAAGATGCAGCGGCGGCGAAGAATCTTCGCGCGCTCGAAGCGCTGCTCGATGAACTTCGCGACCAGGAACGCATCCGCTTCGAGAAACTGGCCGGATTGATCGATAGCCACGCAGATCAGGCCGCGAGCGAAGCTGTGCGCCAGCTGATGTTTATCGAGCGCGTGGCGAGCGAGATCGAAGCTCAGATCGAGAAGCTGGAATAAAGAAGTCCCGGACGATACATAACCCTCAATAGATCAACAATGGCTTTACTGCAAATCTCAGAACCCGGCATGGCGCCGGCGCCGCACCAGCGGCGCGTTGCCGTGGGCATCGATCTCGGCACGACCAACTCGCTCGTCGCGGCCGTGCGTCACAGTATTGCCGAAGCGCTGCCCGACGAAGAAGGCCACGTACTGCTGCCTTCGGTGGTCCGGTATCTGGAGAAGGGCGGCCGGCGCATCGGCCGCGTGGCGAAGGAAGAAGCGGCGCTCGATCCGCACAACACGATCGTCTCCGTGAAGCGCTTCATGGGCCGTGGCAAAAGTGAAGTGGAGGGTGCGGAAAACGCGCCCTACGATTTCGTCGATGCCCCCGGCATGGTGCAGATCCGGACCATCGACGGCATCAAGAGCCCGGTGGAAGTATCGGCGGAAATCCTGGCGACGCTGCGCTATCGCGCGGAAGACACGCTGGGCGACGACCTGGTCGGCGCGGTGATCACCGTGCCCGCTTACTTCGATGAAGCCCAGCGGCAAGCCACGAAAGACGCCGCGAAGCTCGCCGGCCTGAATGTGTTGCGACTGCTGAACGAACCCACTGCCGCGGCTATCGCGTACGGTCTGGACAACGCGTCCGAAGGTTTGTACGCCGTGTACGACCTGGGCGGCGGCACGTTCGACCTGTCGATCCTCAAGCTCACCAAGGGCGTGTTCGAAGTGCTCGCGGCCGGCGGCGATTCGGCGTTGGGCGGCGATGATTTCGACGCGGCATTGTATCGGCACGTATTGTCGAAAAGCGGTTTCAAGCCTGCCACGCCGGAAGACGTGCGCCTGTTGCTGGATTGCGTGCGCACGGCGAAGGAAGCTTTGTCGACTGCATCGGAAGCCACCGTTGCGGCCAGCTTGTCCGATGGACGCAAGGTCGACGTGACGGTCACTGAAGACGAATTCGCGACACTCTCCGATGCGCTTGTTGCCCGGACCCTGACGCCCACGCGCAAGGCTTTGCGCGACGCCAAGGTGGCGCCTGCGGAGATCAAGGGCGTCGTGCTGGTC
>NZ_JBAUSA010000883.1:0-9709 GCF_049581465.1 Caballeronia sp.
GTCTTGCCGTGGTCGACGTGGGCGATGATGGCGATATTGCGAAGGGCGCGAGTCATAGGGGGCAGAGGAGCTTTACATATAGTTGAGCGCCGTGGGTGCAAGTAGAGCTGGCCGTGGATCAGTCTTCCGGTTGTTCAAAACCGAAAACCAGGATTGCGAATCCAAACGATAAATCCGGATCGCAAATTCCACGCCCCCCGCACTCGGCGCGATGGGAACCCAAGAGTGTAACACGGCGCAGTGCCCTCTTCCCTTGCCATCTGCAATAGGACATAACCCGGAAGCGCCGGCCTATTTCAAGATAGCGCGAAACCGCGCTGCGCGTTGGCGGGTGGGACATCGGGCGCTTTAAAAAAATCTCAAAATACCGACATGACAGCAGAAAACACGCAGATTAAGCAGTTTCTTAAAGTGCTTGCTGTGTCTTGAACGCGATTCTATAATCTTGCATAGACAACCATTGCAACCGCACGAGTATTCATGAGCGATGCCCCTCAGCCCTTACCCGAATTCGCCGACTACAAGCTGGCGGAGAGCGTCAGCTATTTATTGAGCCGGGTGCGCTCGACCATGGGAAACATGGTTACGCAGGAGACCGTGGCCGAACTCGGCATCACCAGCACACAGGCCAGCATCATGTTCATGCTGGCGAGCGGCCGGGGTCTGGCAGCCGCCGACCTGGCACGTGAATACGGGATCGACGCGAGTGCCGTCACCCGCCTGATTGACCGCCTGGAAAAGCGCGGGCTCATTACACGCTTGCGCAGCGAGGAAGACCGGCGCGTTGTCCGGCTCGCGCTCACGGCCGAAGGCCATCAACTTGCCACCCGGATTCCCGCCATTTTTACCGGCGTCATCGAGAAACTGACAGCGGGTTTCACGCCGGAAGAAGTGGGTTTCCTGAAGAGCATGCTTCGGCGCATTTTGGTGAACTCAGGCGATCCGAGCGCCATTTGCTTGCTCGGACTGGTCGAAAAATCCGCGGACAAAGCCGCCGGCTGACCCCATCACAGACTGAGAATCAGTGCATCGAATGCACTGGTTCTCATGCATTATCGAAGCACTTTTGAAAGAAATTAGTTGCAACGTCCATCTTTACACCTGACAACGAAGAGCCGAGCGATGAAATTCTTTTACGGGTCTGCATTTGCGCCCGCGCTTATACAAAACAATGCGCAAAGCAGCGCGCGCGGCGCTTTGGCTGCGGCCGTAGCGGCACTTTTCCTGACGGCGTGCGCCAACTATGCGGGCATCACCAGCGACAAGAAAATCGCGCAACCACAGAACGCAAACCTGGAATCGGCGCAGAGCCTGCCTTCGCAAGGCGGGCAGTGGCCGTCGCTCGATTGGGCCAAGCAATTTGGAGACCCCCAACTGCCGCAATTGATCGACGAAGCGCTGGCAGGCAATCCGTCGATTGCCCAGGCGCAGGCGCGGATCGCGAAGGCGTCGTCGTATATCGAAACGTCGCGTTCAGCGTTGTTCCCGAAAGTGAACGGCTCGTACTCGTGGACGCGCGAAATATATTCCGGCAACGGGCTCTTTCCGCCGCCGTACGGCGGGACGTGGTACAGCGAAAATAATGTGCTCGCGAGCGCATCGTGGGATCTCGATTTGTGGGGCAAGAATCGCTCGCGGCTCGACATGGCGGTGTCGCAGCAGAGGGTCGCCGAAGCCGACATGCAGCAGGCGCGTGTGACGCTCGCGGCGTCCGTCGCGCAGACCTACAACCAGCTTGCGCTGCTGTACGCGTTGCGCGATGTCGCGCAACGCGAAATCTCCAATCGCCAGGAGGTAGGCAGGATTACAAACGGCCGAGTCACCGCTGGCCTGGACACCAATGTGGAACGCAGCACGGCCGAAGGAAACATCGCGACGAGCGAGACGACCCTGTCCGATCTGGACGGCCAGATCACGACCACGCGCTACGAGCTTGGCGCGTTGCTCGGCGCGGGCCCGGATCGCGGGCTGAAGATTGCCAATCCCACGCTCGATACCCGCGTCGACGTGACACTGCCCGACAACGTTCCCGCCGATCTGGTCGCGCGCCGTCCGGACCTCGTCGCGGCGCGCTGGCAAGTGGAAGCGGCGACGTCGGACATTAAGGAAGCCAAAGCCGAGTTCTTCCCGGACATCAATCTGTCCGCGGCAGCGGGCTTCGACGCGTTCGGCTGGGGGCGCTTCTTGCAGCAAGGCAGCAAACAGATAAATATCGGGCCGGCAATCCATCTGCCGATCTTCGACGCAGGCGCGTTGCGGGCGCAGTTGAAAAGCCGTTACGCGGACTTCGATCTCGATGTCGCCAACTACAACCAGACGCTGATCAACGCGCTAAACGAGGTCGCTACCCAGATCGCGTCCATCAGGTCGGTCGATCGCCAGACGAGCGATGCCCGGCGCGCGCTCGATGCATCGACGCACGCGTACGAGCTCGCGGTCATTCGCTACAAGGCGGGTTTGTCGCAGCAGTTGCAAGTCCTGACCGCCGATAACAACCGGCTCGCGAACGATCAGACCGTGACGAGCTTGCGCATGAAGCGCCGCGAGTTGCAAGTTGGCCTGATCAAGGCGTTGGGCGGTGGCTTCGACGCCGCCGGCGCGAATCTGGACATCGACGGTAACGCTTCGAAGAACACATCCTCCCAGCCCGCTGCGCCCGCGCCCAAGAGCGCCGACTAACCGCTAGCAGCTACCCAAGACAAAAATACCGGAGCAATTATTCATGAGCGACGCTAATCCAAACGCTGCCGCAGCCACGGCGCCCGCGCCCGCACCTGCGCCCAAGACCAACAACACCAAGCGCCGCGTGCTGATGACACTGATCGTGCTGGTCGTGCTCATCGCTGCGGTCGCGTACGGCCTGTATTACTTCCTTATCGCGCGCTTTCACGAAAGCACCGACGACGCCTACGTGAACGGCAATATTGTGCAGATCACGCCCCAGGTGGTCGGCACAGTGATCTCGGTGAACGCCGACGACACGCAGACCGTGAAAGAGGGCGATCCGCTCGTCCTCCTCGATCCGGCCGACTCCAAGGTCGCGCTCGACCAGGCCGAGGCCAATCTTGCCCAGACGGTGCGCCAGGTCCGCACGCTGTTCGTCAACGACAACCAGTACCAGGCGCAAGTGGCCCTGCGTCAATCGGATTTGTCGCGCGCGCAGGACGACTTGCGCCGCCGCATGACTATCGCGCAGACCGGCGCTGTATCGCAGGAAGAAATTTCGCATGCGCGCGATGCCGTCCAGGCCGCCCAGGCTTCCTTGAACGCCGCGCAACAGGAATTGCAGTCGAATCGATCGTTGACAGCGAACACGACGATCGCGAGCCACCCGAACGTGCTCGCCGCCGCCGCCAAGGTTCGCGATTCCTACATCAACTTTGCGCGCAATACCATGCCGGCGCCCGTCACGGGTTATGTGGCGAAGCGCTCGGTGCAGGTCGGCCAGCGCGTGTCGCCCGGCAATCCGCTGATGGCGATCGTGCCGCTGAACGGCGTCTGGGTCGATGCGAACTTCAAGGAAGTCCAACTGACGCATATGCGCATTGGCCAGGTGGTGAATCTCACCTCCGACGTGTACGGGTCCGGCGTAGTGTTCCATGGCAAGGTGATCGGTTTCTCGGCGGGCACGGGCTCGGCGTTCTCGCTGCTGCCGGCGCAAAACGCGACAGGCAACTGGATCAAGGTCGTGCAACGCCTGCCGGTGCGAATCGCGCTCGATCCGCAGGAACTCGAGAAACATCCGCTGCGCATTGGCTTGTCGATGACCGTCGACGTGACGATCAAGGACGAAATAGGCGGCCAGCTTGGCGCGGCGCCCAACACCGTGTATCAAACGGACGTGTTCGCCAAGTACGGCGATCGGGCCGACGTCGAAATCGCGCGCATTATCGCGGCTAACGAGGGCAATGCCGTCCCAGGGTCATCTGCGCCAAAGACGTCATCGAATGAACCGAAGCCAGCGCCGAAGCACGCCGTGAAGCTCGTTTCCGACAAAGCGTCTTAATTTATGGCGGCTCAACCCAACGTCGCGCACCCGCCGCTCGAGGGCGCGAAACTGGTGATTGGCACGATCGCGGTGTCTCTCGCGGTGTTCATGAATGTGCTCGACACCTCCATTGCCAACGTGTCGATCCCGTCGATCTCGGGCGACCTCGGGGTGGCGTCGGATCAGGGCACGTGGGTCATCACGTCGTTTGCCGTCGCCAACGCCATCTCGGTGCCTTTGACCGGATGGCTCACGCAGCGCTTCGGCCAGGTGCGCCTGTTCATGACATCGATCATCCTGTTCGTGATCGCGTCCTGGCTATGCGGACTGGCGCCTACGCTGCCCTTCCTGCTCGCCGCACGGGTGTTGCAGGGCGCAGTCGCCGGCCCGATGATCCCGCTTTCGCAAACACTGCTCCTCGCGAGCTATCCACGGGCAAAGGCTCCGATGGCGCTTTCCATGTGGTCGATGACCACGCTGATCGCGCCCGTCGCCGGACCTATCCTGGGTGGCTGGATCTCCGACAACATTTCATGGCCGTGGATCTTCTACGTGAACATTCCGGTCGGGATTGTCGCGGCGGTCGCGACCTTCGCCATCTTCCGTCAGCGCGATTCAGTGATCCGCAAGGCGCCTATCGATACCGTGGGCCTCGGCCTGCTCGTGATCTGGGTTGCATCGCTTCAGATCATGCTCGATAAGGGCAAGGACCTCGACTGGTTCAATTCCACCACCATTGTCGTGCTGACCTTGATCGCGGTGATTGCGCTGGCGTTCTTTATAGTATGGGAACTCACGGCGGAACATCCCGTGGTCGACCTGTCGCTGTTCAAGCTGCGCAACTTCACGGGCGGCTCGATTGCGCTCGCGGTCGGTTACGGCTTGTATTTCGGCAATCTCGTGCTGTTGCCGCTCTGGCTGCAAACCGATCTCGGCTATACCGCCACCGATGCCGGACTGGTGCTCGCGCCAGTGGGTCTCTTCGCGGTGTTTTTGTCGCCGGTGGTCGGCAAGTTCCTGCCGCGTATCGATCCTCGCAAGATCGCGACCGCTGCGTTCCTCGTGTTCGCACTCGTGTTCTGGATGCGCTCGCAATATACGACGGGCGTCGATACGTTTTCGCTGACGCTGCCCACCGTGATTCAGGGTATTGGAATGGCCGGGTTCTTTATCCCGCTCGTCTCGATCACCCTTTCCGGCCTGCCGGGGCATAGGATTCCAGCCGCGTCTGGCCTGTCCAATTTCGTGCGGATCATGTGCGGCGGTATTGGGACTTCAATTTTTTCCACTGCCTGGGACCATCGGTCGATCTTGCATCACGCACAACTTGTCGAACAGGGCAACGTTTATAACCCGGCGTTCGTTAACTCGATGCAGCAATTTGGTGCAGCGGGGTTTAGTCAGGCGCAGGGCTATGGGATGTTTAACAACATGGCCACGGTGCAGGCCGCGCAGTTGGGCGTGAACGATTTGTTTTATATCTCGGCGGCTATATTTGTCGCGTTGATCGGTTTGATCTGGATCACCAAGCCGGATAGATCGGGCGGTGGGGATTCGGCGGCGGCGGCATCGGCTGCGCACTGAGGTTTTTCTTGGGGGCGCGGTCGCGGTCAGTGCGATGCGCCTGCGCCTGCGCCTGCGCCCCCAACGAAATCACGCTCCCGCCACCACCACTAACCGTTCCGGCGCCAGCACCCCTTCTCCCGCGCGCGCAACGCCGAGCAGTTGCTGCCCGTCCTGCGCATAAACGCGGATGCGCTCCGCCACCGCCGGCGCACCGGCAATTTCAGAAAGCTTCAACCGCTGCCCCTGCGCAAACCGGCGCGCGCATTCGGCATCCAGATGCACAGCCGGGAACGTCGACAGCAAGGTATCGACCGGTTGCAGCCAGCTATCCCGTAATTCTTCAGTAGCTGCGGAAAGCATGTCGAGCGTGACCGCATGTTCAAGCGTCAATGCACCCACGCCGGTACGGCGCAACGCGATCAAATGCGCGCCACATCCCAGCCTCTCGCCAATATCCTCAGCAAGCGTTCGTATATAGGTGCCCTTGCTGCACGTCACGCGAAACGCCACATCGGGCAAGGCGATTGAAATCACATCGAGCGCTAGAATCCTCACCTGCCGCGCTTCACGCTCCAGCGTCTGCCCCGCACGAGCATATTCGTACAGCGGCTTGCCATCGCGTTTCAAGGCCGAATACATAGGTGGAACCTGCGCGATCTCACCACGGAAAGGTTCAAGCGCGGCATGGATCGCGGCCTCATCACAGCGAACGTCGCGTGTTTCCAGCGCTTCGCCTTCAGCGTCGCCCGTGGTCGTGCGAATTCCAAGGCGCATCGTGGCTTCGTAAGTCTTGTCAGCTTCGAGCAAATCCTGCGAAAACTTCGTGGCTTCGCCAAAGCAAAGCGGCAGCAAACCCGTCGCGAGCGGATCAAGCGTACCCGTATGCCCCGCCTTCTTCACCCGGTATATTCCCTTGGCACGAATCAGCGCGTCGTTGCTGGAAAGCCCAAGCGGTTTGTCGAGGAACAACACGCCGTCCAGCAGACGACGCGCAATCTTCGGACGAACAGGACGGTTCATTGATCAGGCGCCTTGTTCGTCGTCTTTCGCTGCGTCGTCTTTTACCTCGACGTCAACCTCATCATCCTTCGCCCGCGTTGCGTTCGCCTCGTCGATCAATTTCGACATTTCCACCGCGCGCATGACCGTCTGGTCGTAATGAAAATGCAGCGTCGGTACCGTATGGATGTGCAGGCGCTTGAACAGCAGGTTATGCAAATGCCCAGCCGCATGATTCAGCCCTGCTTGCGTTTCCATCGGATCGCCGGTCAGCGTCGTGAAATACACCTTCGCATGGGCATAGTCGGGGGTGAGTTCGACGCTCTGCATCGTCACCATACCGATGCGCGGATCCTTGACGTCGCGCACCAGTTCGGAGAGATCGCGCTGAATTTGATCCGCAATCTGCACGTTGCGATTAGGTGATGTACGTTTCTTGGCCATGATGTTTCCGTTTAAAAATGGTTGTCGCGAGCCCACGAATAAAAAAGGGCGGAGTGGGCGTGAAGCCCGCTCCGCCCTCTAGCCTGGCGTGAACCCGTTACAGCGTACGAGCGACTTCCGTCACTTCGAAGATTTCGAACTGGTCGCCTTCAACCATGTCGTTGTAATTCTTCAGCGACATACCGCATTCGAAGCCCTGACGCACTTCCTTCACGTCGTCCTTGAAGCGCTTGAGCGAATCGATCTCGCCCGTGTGGATGACCACGTTCTCACGCAACACGCGCACCATCGAGTTCCGCTTGACGAAGCCGTCGGTGACCATACAACCCGCGATCGCGCCGATCTTCGGTACACGGATGATCTGGCGAACTTCCACCATACCGGTGATCACTTCGCGTTTCTCCGGCGACAACATGCCGGACATAGCCGCCTTCACTTCATCCACTGCGTCATAGATGATGTTGTAGTAGCGAATGTCGATACCGTTCGACTCCGCCACCTTGCGCGCCTGAGCGTCGGCCCGCGTGTTGAAGCCGATGATGACCGCCTTCGATGCCGTTGCCAGGTTGACGTCCGACTCGCTGATCGCGCCCACCGCGCTGTGCACGATCTGCACGCGCACTTCGTTGGTCGAGAGCTTGATCAGTGACTGCACCAGCGCTTCCTGCGAACCCTGCACGTCGGCCTTGACGATCAGCGGCAGGTTCGCCACGTTGCCTTCCGTCATGGACTCGAGCATGTTTTCGAGCTTCGCTGCCTGCTGCTTCGCCAGCTTGACGTCGCGGAACTTGCCTTGACGGAACAGGGCGATTTCACGCGCCTTGCGTTCGTCCGGCAGGACCATGACTTCTTCGCCCGCGCCCGGCACTTCCGACAAACCTTGAATCTCGACCGGAATCGACGGACCCGCCGACTTGATCGGCTTGCCGGTTTCGTCGAGCATGGCCCGAACGCGACCGAAAGCCGTACCCGCCAGCACGATATCGCCCCGATTCAGCGTACCCGACTGCACCAGGATGGTCGCGACCGGACCCTTACCCTTGTCGAGCTTCGCTTCGATCACGAGACCCTTCGCCGGCGCGTCGATCGGCGCCTTCAGTTCCATGACTTCGGCTTGCAACAACAGGTTTTCCAGCAAGCTTTCAATACCAGCACCGGTTTTCGCCGACACTTCGATGAACGGCGAATCACCACCGTACTCTTCCGGCACCACGCCTTCAGCGACCAGTTCCTGCTTCACGCGCTCAGGCGCCGCACCCGGCTTGTCGATCTTGTTGATCGCCACGACGATAGGCACGCCACCCGCCTTCGCGTGAGCAATGGCTTCCTTCGTTTGCGGCATCACGCCGTCGTCGGCTGCGACCACCAGGATCACGATGTCCGTTGCCTTGGCACCGCGAGCACGCATGGCCGTGAAGGCCTCGTGACCCGGGGTATCGAGGACCGTAATGACCCCGCGCGGCGTTTCAACGTGATATGCACCAATATGCTGCGTAATCCCGCCGGCTTCGCCCGAAGCCACCTTCGCACGACGAATGTAATCGAGCAGCGACGTCTTGCCGTGGTCGACGTGACCCATGACCGTCACTACCGGCGGACGCGGCAGGCGTTCGCCCACTTCTTCCTGCGTCTCGCCGCCGACCAGCATCGCTTCCGGATCGTCCAGCTTGGCCGCAACCGCGCTGTGACCCAGTTCTTCGACGACAATCATCGCCGTTTCCTGGTCGAGCACCTGGTTGATCGTGACCATCTGGCCCAGCTTCATCATGACCTTGATGACTTCCGACGCCTTCACCGACATCTTGTGCGCGAGATCCGCCACCGATACGGTTTCCGGCACATGCACTTCACGCACGACGGGTTCCGTCGGCGCCTGGAAGTTGGTCTGTTCCTGATGCTTGCCGCGACCCTTTGGGCCGCCGCGCCAGCCGCGATCAACGCCGCCGCTGGTGTCGCCACGCGTCTTGATGCCTCGACGCTTGGCTGCGTCGTCTTGCCAGCTGCTCTTGCCGCCGGCCTTTTTCTTGTCCGGACCGAGCGTCGACACCGGAGCGGCCGTCGTTGCGGGCTTCTTCGCCACTGCAGGACGTGCGGGCGCCGAACCTTCCGGACGTGCCGGCTTGTGCAACGTGCCCTTCGCTTCCGCAGCCTTTACGCCTTCCGCGGCCTTCGCAGCGGCGGCAACAACCGCCGCAGCAGCAGCCAATGCAGCCGGCGTCGGCTCAGGCGGCTTCGCCTGCTGCGCCTTACGCGGCGTATTCATCATTTCGCGGATCGCACGCGCTTCGGCTTCAGCCGCTGCGCGACGTTTCGCGATTTGGTCGTGTTCGGCGCGAGCCTTTTCAGTCGCAGCGCGCGCAGCGTCTTCCGCCTTCTTCGCGGCTTCGCGTTGAACGGCGCGCTCGGCAGCGGCCTTTTCGTCGACTTGTGGCGCGACCGGCTCAACCTTTGCGGGTTCAGCAGCAGCCTTGTCCGTCTTCGATTCCGTGCTCGGTTCCTGACGCGCGGCAGCCGCAGCACGCGAGATTTCCGCGGCTTCAGCTCGTGCGACCGCACGCTTCGCTTCTTCTTCCTCGGCACGACGGCGCTCGGCTTCGGCAGCCTCTTCACGCGCAAGGCGTTCCGCCTCTTCCCGCTCGAAGCGTTCCTGGCGTTCCTTCAACTCCAGCGCTTCTTTCTCGAGCAGTTCAGCTGCATGACGCGCTTCTTCAT